>JAERSX010000475.1 GCA_016845285.1 Deltaproteobacteria bacterium
CTGGCCGCCGGTCCCACAAGGAAGACGCCTGGCTGGCCCCCCCCACGGCCGGTCTGTTTGCGGTGGCCGACGCCATGGGTGGGCTCAGCGCCGGAGATGAAGCCCCCCGCATGGCCATCGCCGCGGTGCAAGATGCCGCCCCCACACTCATGGCGCTCCGGGGCCGCATCGCCGACCTACGCAAGCCCGACGCGACCATCTCGCTGAGCGACCTCATGACACGGGTCATCGAACAAGCCAACACCCAGATCCATGAACTGGGCCGTCGTCGCAACCGGGTCATGGGCACCACCCTGACCACAGGCCTCGTGGCTGGCGGCTCGGTCTTCCTGGCCCACGTGGGCGACTCGCGGGCCTACCGCATCCGAGCAGGCCGCCCAGAGTGCCTCACCCAGGACCACTCCGTGGCTGCCCGCAGGGTGCGCCAGGGCCGCCTGAGCCGCGACCAATACGGGCGCACCAGCCGCAAGAACATGCTCTACCAGGCGGTGGGCACCAACCCCTTGGTCGAGCCGGACTTCCTCGAGGCCCAGCTCGAAGCGGACGACCGCTTGCTCTGGTGCTCGGACGGCGTCTGGGAGTCCCTTGGGGCCCCCGATCTGGCCGCCCTCACCGCGCTTGCCGATCCCCGTAAGGCTGCCCAAGCCATCGTCGATGCCGCGTACAGCGCCGGCTCGGACGACAACCTCACGGCCGTGGTGGTCCACGTCACCGGGGCTGCCGCCGGTCCCGCTGACTGGGACCTGGTCCTGGCCAGCAGCCCACTCTTCGCCCACCTCGACATCTCGGAGCTACGTCGCCTGGCCCCCTTCCTAAGAGAGGTGATGCTGCCCGCCGGCAAGGACGTGGTGGTGGAAGACTCCGCCGGAGACGAGCTCTACCTCCTGCTGGAGGGAGAGGTGAAGGTGACCCGCGGCGGCATCGAGCTCACCCGGCTGCAGCCCCCCAAGCACTTCGGTGAGATCGCCCTGGCCGGAGGTCAGCGCCGCTCGGCCACCGTGCACACCACGGCGCCCACCCGGATGTTGGTCCTGGAGCGAGCGGCCATCGACGACCTCATCCACCGCCATCCCGACGTAGGGGCACGCCTCGTCATGAAGCTGCTCGAGCAGCTGGCGACCCGACTCGTGTCGGTCACCGACCGACTGGTGGCAGCCACCGACGGCCGCGCGCCGCGCTGAGGTCAGCTCCGACGCCGCTCACTCGGCGAGAGAGGTGTCCACGGAGAGCACACGCACGACAGGATCTTCGTCTCCCCGTTGGGTCACGAGGCCCAAGGCGAGGTGGTCGCCCTGAGCACGCAGATCGAGGGAGCGGACGGAGCTGGACGACTCGGCGAGGAGGTCCGAGGCCGGGGGCTCGATCTCGACGCTGAAGGCCGTGCGTTGCACCGTGCCATCGGTCGGCACCCTGACGAGGTAGAGCTCGGCGGTGGACAGGTCCTCGGACCGGCCTCCCTCGCAGACCTCGCCCCCCGCACCGTCGTCGACGAGCTCGAAGTTCCAGGTCTCGTCATAGGTCACGTACGCATACGCGATCCAGACACTTCCATCGGAAGTCCTCGTGAGGCTGAAGGCCCCGGGCGCCACACCGTCATCGTCCTCGAAGCAGACCTCGGGACAGTTCTCGACCGCCTGAGCCTCACACTTGCGGACGAGCACCGAGGTGCCCAGGACTTCAGAACGACCGACCACCCCCGACGGTGTCCAGAGCACCAGGATGTGGTTGGTGTACTGCTTGCCGAAGACCAGGAGCTCTTCGCTCGAGAGACCCGTGGCCTGAGACGCAACCCGCATGGGGAGAGGCGTGTCGGCCACCTCCTGATCCCCGAGCACGCCCTCGACGGAGTCGATGAGGTGGGTGGGGGTCCAGCCGTTGCCGTTGTAGACGAGGGCGGTGGAGATCCGCTCGTCGCCGGGGCCGACCGCGAACTGCTCGTAGTCCGAGTCTGCGGGGACCGCGGCCGTCTCGGCGAGCCAGCTGTCTTCGGCGCCGACGCGCAGGGCGAAGTCGGTTCCATCGCCAGACCAGACCCACAAGGCGCCGTCGGCACCGTACTCCAGCCCCAGCACCTCGCTCCCAGAACCCACCGCGTAGGTGGACCAGGCGTCGCCGGCCCTGGCGTGCAGGGAGATCCCATCGGTCGCGTCGACCAGGTTGAGGACGCCATCCTCGGCGAGGGCCAGCACGGGCGACCCGCTCAGGCCTGTAGCGGGGTCTCCCAGCCACGTCGCGCTGCCACCGTCCACCGACCAGGGCAGGGTCTCGACCGCGGTAGGCACGACGGCGTAGGGGGCGCGGCCGTCCGAGGGCACGCGCACGCCGTGCGCATCGAAGCCTGCATCGGCACAGGCCAGGGTCAGGTCTTCGGTGATGGGACAGTCGCCGTCGGGGCAGTCAGCGCTGTGGTCGACCTCGGTGGCGGTCCACGCGCAGGACGCGCTGGCCCCTCCCGAGTCACCGGTGGGGTCTCCCGCTGCGGAGCCCTCCTTGTCTCCACAGCCGATCAGCATCAAGGGCAATGACATCAACGCCAGCAGGTGGGGGCTCATGTCGTCTTCTCCAGAACGTCCAGGCAGGTTGGCGACTCAACATGCCCCGGCCCGTCCAAGGCTGCAAAGGGCGAGAGCCTGAACCTGGCTCAGAGGGTGCGTGGACCGCGGCTCATGCGGTCGAGGGCGTCCAGCGCCTTCTCCTGTAGCGGATGCTCGAGCATGTCCGCCACGAGCTCGAAGCACTGAATGGCCTCGGAGCGCCGCCCGGTGACCCGGAGCAACACGCCCAGGTGGTAGAGCGCCTCGGGGTGATCGGCCTTCATGCGGAGGGCCTCGCGGTAGAGATCCTCGGCCTGCTCGACCTCGCCGGCCAGGTAGTGCTCCTTGCCCTCCGCCACCTTGCCATCGGCATCGTGGATGAACTCGACGGTGATGAGGGTGCGCACGCCCAGGTTGACCACGAGCGCCCGGAGGATCCCGGCGTACCAGAAGGTCACGGCCTCAGTGGCCAGGAACACCCCAAGCGGGATGTCCGGCATGAGTGGCCGGTCCTTGTAGGAGATCCGGACCTTCGTGTAGCGCCCCTGGTCGACGGCGCGCCGCACCTGTTCGCCCAGGTTGCGCACGGCTTCATCGATGCGCTCCGGGTCGATCTCCACCTGGAAGTCTTCGAGCAGCTTGCGGGCGCGGGCGCCCTCGCTCCCCCCACCCTCGCCGGCCTCGGTTCGGTCCTTGCTCTCGCTGCTCTTGTCGTCGTCCATGGACCCTCCGCCGGAGAGCCTACGCGCTCCGCTGATAAATGTTGCCGCGACCTGCCGCCCGGCAAGGGGCGAATCGGTGCGGGACCACTAGCCTCCGACGAGCGAGAGGCCACCATCGGCCACGATCACCTGACCGGTGATCCAGCCAGCGTCGGGGCTCACGAGCATGCGCACCACCTTCGCTACGTCATCTGGCCTGCCACATCGGCCGAGGGGGGTGTGGGCGTCGGCAACCGCCTTCATGTCGGCGCCCGCGGGCAGGTAGCGGAGCGAGTCGGTGTCGACGAGACCCGCGCAGACGGTGTTGACGTGGATGCCACGAGGCGCCAGCTCGACCGCAAGCTGACGGGTCAGGGCCTCGAGCCCCGCCTTGGATTCGCCCATGGCGGCATAGCCTGGGATGTAGCGCTGGGAGCCAAGGGAGGAGATGCCGATGACATGGGCGCCGTCGGCGAGCGGCGCGAGCTTGGTGAGGAGCCAGAAGGGACGCAGAGAGCTCTCGAGGGTGAGGTCCCAGTGGCTGGTGCGCAGCTTGTCGTAGGGCTTGAGCGCACCCACCGCCGCGTTGTGGACGAGCACGTCCACCGACTCGAGGCTCCGGGCCAGCACCTTGAGATCGGCCTCACTGCGCACGTTGCCTTGGACGACGCGCGCCTCGGCGCCCTTGGCACGCACACCAGCCGCCGTCTCCTCGGCCGCGGCCTCGTTCTGCAAGTAGTTGACGACGACGACATCGCCAGGGGACGCGAGATGGAGGGCCACGGCGCGGCCGATGCCGCGCGAGGCCCCAGTGACGAGGACATTCATGCCCGCAAGCTAATCAGCCGCCGTCGCCCTCGGGAGCCGGATCGGCGGGAGCGGCATCGCCTGCACCGAAGTCGAGGATGTAGGTCCGCTTGTCCCCCTCGCCCAGCAACGCATAGCGCCCCGTCGGGAGCGCGTCGTGGGCGATGTACCGGGTCTGCTCGAGTTCCTCACCCACGGTGGTGACCTTGGACTCGTCGAAGGTCGCGCTCACCTCTTCGTACTCGGAGTCACTCGCGAACTTCACGCCGATCCACACGTGGTCTTCGATGGTCGCTCCCTCGAAGAAGCCGCGCTTCTCAGGGTCTTCGACCAGCGGGTAGACCTGGAGACGGTCGATGTTCTGCTTGCCACGCACGACCAGGTGGCTGCCCTCGACGATCTTCTGCGAGCCGGCCAGCTTCACAGGCTTGCTCTCGGGGTAGCGGACGGTGAGCTCGCCGTCCTTGGTCTTGACCGTGTCCACGTCGGAGAAGGTCTTGACGCCCTTGAGCGCATCGTTCTCCAGCTTGAAGACACCCACGGCCGTCGGTGCCCGCCAGACCTGGATGTCCATGGGACCCGTGGGTTCCCGAGCGCCGCTGATGCTCGTGGAGATGCCGGTCATCATGAGCTGGGGATCGCTCAGGGTCATGACGTAGCTGTCGGCTGCACACAGGTCCTTGAGATGGAAGGCCCCCTGGCCGTCCACCATCGCCTCCTTCACACGACAGGTCATGTCGGTGGAATCGGCCTTGGCCAGCACCCGAAGGTCCCCCGAGCGAGCCTCACCGGACATGCCATCTACGAGCTTGCCCTGGAATTCACCTCCGGGAGCGCAGGCAAAGAGGGACAGCGCAGCGAGAGGAAGAAGACTGTGCATTTGAGCTCCTGGGCAGTGGACAGACCATACCAAGGGCGCTCGATCACGAAAGAGACCGTTCTCCCTACACGGGCGCGGACTCATGCATCGAGAGCTGTTCGCACACCGGCCGCGAGATCTTGAGCGCGAGCACGAATCGCGGCTCCCACGTCGTCCAGGGTCGCCGCGGGATCTGCTGACTCCGGCCCGAAGAGCACTGCTCTGGAGCTGTTCACCAGGGCGCCCAGCCCGTCGGAACGGGCTCCAGCGACTCCGTCGCGCATCGAGCCGCCCTGTGCGCCCACGCCCGGCACGAGGAACCAAGCACGAGGCATGCGGGCCCGGAGGGCGGTGGCTTCGTCAGCCGAGCTGGCGCCGACCACGGCACCGATGGGACCCCAGCCGGAGCCGCCGAGCCGCTGATTCTGCGCAGCAATGGCGGCGCATACGGTGTGACAGGCCGGCCGGTCACCGTGGAGCTGGAGCTCTGCGCTGCCCGGGTTCGTGGTGCGAACGAGGACGAAGAGGCCGCGGCCGTGCTCGGCGACCAAGCCCATGTACGGGGTGAGGGTGTCGGAGCCCATCCAAGGGTTGATGGTCAAGGCATCTGCCCCGAGGGGCCCGGCCGGGTCGAGGATGGCTCGAGCGTAGGCCGCTGCGGTGCTGGAGATGTCGCCTCGCTTGCCGTCCGCGACGACCAGCAAGCCCGCCTCGCGGGCCCGAGCGCAGGTGTGCTCGAGGGCCGCCCAGCCAGCGGAACCGAGCGCTTCGTAGAATGCGAGCTGGGGCTTCACGGCAGGCACCAGATCGGCGACGGCCTCGATGACCACATCGTTGAAGCGCTGGACAGCCAAAGCGGCCGCAGCACGCCCAGCGGGGTCGGTGGGGGCCCCATCGACCACCCCGAGACAACGTGGGAGCCGCGAGAGGTGCGGATCCAGACCCACCATCGCCGTCGTGCCAACCCGCTCGCTGGCCGCTGCCAGACGGTCTCCAAAGCCCTGCATGCCCACCTCCGCGGCGGGTCCTATCCGGCAGGCGCTTCGGGCGGTGCACCCTCACCGCCAGGCTCCTCGGGTCTCCACCCGTAGGCGTCGTTGGTCACCCGGGTCACATTGAAGACAGCGTAGAAGAATCGGTCCTCCACACTCCGCCGCAGAC
>JAERSX010000476.1 GCA_016845285.1 Deltaproteobacteria bacterium
TCGGAAACGTGCTCAACGGCTGCCCCGACGACGAGCAGCGAGAGGCCCACAAGAGCCCCGACTGGTACAAGGCCCTCCTCACCGAGGGCGCCCTCGGCAACAAGACCCGCAAGGGCTTCTACCAGCGCACCAAGCAGCGGGACGACAAGGGCCGCCGCATCACCCTGGCCCGCGACTGGCGCACCGGCGAGTACGCACCCAAGACCCGCCCCCGCTTCGACAGCGTCAAGAAGGCCCTGGCCTTCAAGGACGACCCCGAGATGGCCGTGCGCGCCCTGCTGGGCGGCGACGACAAGGCCAGCCAGCTCGCCTGGGCCGTCACGGCAGACTCTCTCATCTACAGCGCCAACCGGATCCCCGAGATCGCCGACGACATCGTCAACATCGACCGCGCCATGCGCTGGGGCTTCAACTGGGACCTCGGCATCTTCGAGGGCTGGGACGCCATCGGCGTGGGCGACAGCGTGGCCCGCATGAAGGCGGACGGCCTCGACGTGCCCCAGTGGGTCATCGACATGCTCGAGAAGGGCCGCACCAGCTTCTACGCCAACGAGGCCGGCATCCGCACCTACTGGGATCCCACCAGCGGCTCGGCGAAGCCGGTCGTCGACTCAGAGGGCTGGCTCTGGACGGCCTCGGTCAAGGCCAGCAAGGGCATCGTGCACAGCACCGACGCCGCCGAGCTCCTCGACATCGGTGACGGCGTGCTGCTGCTCCAGTTCACCAAGCCCGAGCAGTTCAACGCGCTCGAAGCCGGCATGTTCCAGGCCTACGACCACGCCCTCGACCTCCTCGACGACGACGCCTTCGACGCCCTGGTGGTCGGCTCACAGCAGGCCCCCTTCGGCACCTTCCGTCCCTCGGCCGGCCCCAACGGCCAGGCCTTCTGCGCCGGCGCCAACCTCATGGTGGTGGGCATGATGGCCATGCAGGGCCAGTGGGACGAGCTCGACGTCATGATCAAGGGCATGCAGGACGTGCTGCAGCGCGCCCAGTACCACGCCAAGCCCGTGGTCACGGCACCCTACGCCCTCGTGCTGGGCGGCGGTCTCGAGGTGGCCATGCAGTCCGCGGCCACCGTGTCGGCCGGCGAGGTCTACATGGGCCTGGTCGAGGCCGGCATGGGCCTGCTCCCCGCTGGTGGCGGCTGCAAGGAGATGCTGCGCCGCTACCTGGGCAACATCCCGGACGCCGTGCAGATCGACACGAACCCCTACGTGCAGGCCGCCTTCATGAACATCGGCCTGGCCAAGGTGAGCACGAGCGCCCGAGAGGCCCAGCAGATGCTCTACCTCCGGCCGGAAGACCGCGTGGTCATGGACGCCGACCGCCTCATCCACGAGGCCAAGCGCAAGGCGGTGGGTCTCGCGGCCGGCGCCCACGTCCAGCAGCACCCCACCACCTTCAAGCTCCCCGGCGCCAGCGGCCGGGCCACCATCGAGCTCAAGCTCAACGAGCTCGCGGCCGGCGCCTTCGCCACCGAACACGACGCCGTCGTCGGCAAGAAGATCGCCCACGTGCTGTGCGGCGGCGACGTCCCCGCCGGCACCGTCCGCACCGAACAGGACATCCTCGACCTCGAGCGCGAAGGCTTCCTCTCGCTCCTCGGCACCGAGAAGACCCAGGCACGGCTGATGCACTTCGTGCAGAGCGGCAAGATCCTTCGCAACTGAGGGTGGCGACCCCACCCCCCGGCATCCCCGAATTCCAGAAGCGAGACCTCCCATGACCAAGAACCCCCGTGATCCCGTCGTCGTCGCCGCCGTGCGCACGCCCGTGACCAAGGCCCGCAAGGGCGGCTTCAAGGACACCCGTCCAGACGACCTCCTCATCGCGGCCATCAAGGGCGTGATGAGCAAGGTGCCCGACGTCGACCCGGCCCTCGTCGACGACGTCATCATCGGCACCGCCGCGCCGGAGGCCGAGCAGGGCATGAACGTGGCACGCATCGCCAGCCTCGCCGCCGGCCTGCCCGACACGGTGCCCGGCGTCACCATCAACCGGTTCTGCTCGAGCGGCCTGCAGTCGCTGGCACAGGGCGCCGCGGCCATCCAGGCCGGCTGGTACGACGTGGCGCTGACCGGCGGCATGGAGTCCATGACGATGATCCCCATGGGCGGCCAGAAGCCCTCGCCCAACCCGGCGGTCATCGAGAGCCACCCCGACATCTACGTGACCATGGGCATCACCTCCGAGAACGTCTGCAGCCGCTTCGACGTGCCGCGGGCCGAGCAGGACGCCTACGCCGTCGAGTCCCACCGCAAGGCCGCAGCCGCCATCGACGGCGGCAAGTTCACCGACGAGATCGTCCCCGTCGACACCAAGGTCTTCAAGAACGGCGCCTGGCAAGACGTGACCATCGCCATGGACGACGGCGTCCGGCGCGACACCTCGGCCGAGGGGCTCGCGAAGCTGCGCGCCGTCTTCGCCAAGGACGGCGGCAGCACCGCCGGCAACTCCTCTCAGGTGAGCGACGGCGCGGCAGCCACCCTGGTCATGGCCCGCGAGAAGGCCGAAGAGCTCGGCCTCGAGATCCTCGGTGTCCTGCGCAGCTACAAGGTGGTGGGCGTCCCCGCCGACATCATGGGCATCGGTCCCGCCAAGGCCATCCCCGCCGCCCTCGACAAGGCCGGCCTCAGCCTCGACGACATCGATCTCTTCGAGATCAACGAGGCCTTCGCCAGCCAGTTCCTCTACTGCGGCCGCGAGCTCGGCCTCGACATGGACAAGGTCAACGTCAACGGCGGGGCCATCGCCCTGGGCCACCCCCTGGGCTGCACCGGCGCCAAGCTGACCGCCACGCTGCTCCACGAGATGAAGCGCCGCGACAGCCGCTACGGCATCGTCTCGATGTGCATCGGTGGCGGCATGGGCGCCGCGGCTGTGTTCGAGCGAGAGCCAGCCAAGGCCTGAGGGCCCACACCGTCGCGCTACCGCTTGAAGGTCCGGGGCCGCCGCCGGCCGGTCGGCATCTTGTCGAGTGGATCCTTGATCCGCTTCCGCTGACGACGGCGGGCGCGGGCCATCCAGCGGGTCTGCAGCTCTGCCACGGCCGCCTCGAGCTCGGCGATGACCGGCCCCCGCTTGTCCACCGGCGCCATCAGCATCAGCCCGGCGGCCCGACGCGCCCGCACGATGGCGGGCCGACTGTCGATGTCGACGTCCTCTTCGGGCACCAGGTTGACGATGCGGGCGGCCAGCCCCGGACGCCGGGCGTCGATGGCCGCCTTGACCAGGGCCACGAGCTCGTCGACCTCGGCACCGCCGAGGCCTTCGAGGAAGGTGTTCTCGTCGGCTGTACTGGTTGGCGGAAGAGCACGCATCGAAGCCCTCACGGTTCCCCTCACGCTACCGCATCCGCCTCGGCGGAACCCGGCCACCTCGGCAGCCGGGTGTGCGGTCTCAGGGCGCCAGCTCGCTCACGACGAACAGAGAACCTGCATCCACGTCGCTGGTGTCGTCTTCACGCGCACCCACGACCACCGCGTCTGCACCGCCCGAGCCAGCGCCCAGGAAGAAGCCCACCGACGTGCCGACGTGATCGTCGGCCTCGTCACCGACGAGAGCAGCGCCCCCCTCGGCGACGGTGAGCTGACCCGACGCGGGCCCATAGACCAGGTACACCGAACCTTCTTCGTTCTCGCCCACGTTCTGGGCTGCCAGGAGTAGATCGGAGGTGCCGTCCCCGTCGAAGTCGCCATCACCGGCCACGCTGTTGCCCAGTGTGCCCTCGAGCTCCGTGCCGTAGATCACCGCCGTAGACGCTGCCTCGAGGTCACTGCCGTCGAGATCGGCGAGGGACAAGGCGCCATACACGACGTATGCGGCGCCCGCATCGGAGCCGCCACCGTCCTGCAGCGGCGCACCCACCACCACATCCCAGTAGCCATCGCCGTTCTGATCGCCAGCCGAGGCGACGTCCTGCCCAGCGCGGTCGCCACTCGTCACGCCGTGAAGGCGCACGTCCACATCGCCCATGTTGGTGATGCCGCTGTAGCTGGACGTGGCGAAGTAGACCGCGCCCGACTCCTCGCCGCTCACGGCGGTCAGCCGCGCGCCCATGACGAGATCGACCGAGCCGTCCCCGTCCAGATCGCCCACACCCGCAGCCGAGTTGCCGGCCTTGTCGCCCGCCTCCTCGCCCGTGAAGAGGACGGCGCTGTCGATGAGGTCGAGGGAGCCGCTCCAGTCGGCCTCGCCCTGCACGAGGTAGACGCCGCCAGCACTGTTGCCGCCGGTGTCTTGAGAGGTGGCTCCCACGACGAAGTCGGCAAGCCCGTTGCCGGTGAAGTCGCCCACCTGGGTCATCGACCCACCGGCGTACTCGTACTGGTTGTCGCCCTCCCAGGAGGCGGAGGCATCGTCCATGGTCAACGACCCGGTGGTGAGCCCGGTCGAGAGGAAGACGTAGATCAGCCCCGTGGACTCCGAGCTGCCCGCCTCGGCGGTGGGAGCGGAGACCAGGATCTCGCTGGCGTTGTCACCATCGACATCGGCCAGCCCGCTGATGGCGTAGCCCGCGTGGTCTTCGCCCTCGCTGCCGACCAGCTTGATGTGCGCCTGCCCCAGATCGCCGCCGGTTCCCGACAGCGGTCCGAGCACCACGTAGACCGCGCCTTCGGCAGCCCCGTCACCGTCATCGTCGTAGAAGCGCGCGCCCACCGCAAAGTCGGTCTCGCCGTCGCCGTCGACGTCACCCAGGGTGGCCTGCGAGTGGCCTGCGCCATCGCCCGCCATCTCGCCGGTGAGGATGTAGGGAGACAAGGCCAGATCGAATTGGCAGGCGCCGTCGGGGGCGCAGTCGCTGTCGATGCCGTCGTTGCACACATCGACGGCACCTGGGTGGATCGTGTCGTCTTCGGGTTCGCAGTCGCCGTCGTCGACGGCGTAGCCCTGCAGGGGCTCGCAGCTGTAGACCAGCTCGTCGGAGGACCCGTAGCCGTCGTCGTCCACGTCGAGGTACCAGGGCTCCGCGTCCGGATCGTCCGCGCTGTCGATCTCACCGTCACAGTCGCTGTCGATGCCGTCGCAGGCCTCGTCGGCGCCCGGGTACACGCTGTCGTCGGTGTCGTCGCAGTCACCGGCCTCGGCCACGTAGCCGTCGGGTTGCTCGCAGGCCTGCTGAGCGAATTGAGAGTCGGCGGCACCGTAGCCATCGCCGTCGAAGTCGATGGACCAGAGCGGCGCGTCTTCGGCGGCCACATCCACCAGGCCGTTGCAGTTGTTGTCCACCCCGTCGCAGGTCTCGGCGTTGTCGGGGTAGGCGTTTGCGTCGGTGTCGTCGCAGTCCATGCAGGCTGCGGCCCCGTCACCGTCGGCGTCGTCGTAGCCCACCGAGCCATCGCAATTGTAGTCCGCCGGGTCCTCGCAGTCGTTCTCGGCGGCGCCTGGGTGGTACAAGTCGCTGCTGTCGTCGCAGTCGAGCGAGTTCGAGACGAAGCCCTCGGGCTGCTCGCAGGCCGCCGAGGTGACGTTGGGATCGCCGTAGGTGTCGCCGTCTCCGTCGCTGAAGAAAGTGGTCTGAACGCCGTCATCGACCACGCCATCGCAGTCGTTGTCGACGCCATTGCAGGTCTCGGCCGCGCCCGGGTACACCGTCGGCGCGTCGTCGTTGCAGTCGACCAGTGACGAGAACCCGTCATTGTCCGCGTCTTTCTTGCAGCCAACCAAGGCTAGCAGTCCCATGGCCACGAGCGCATGCTGCCGCATGCCACCTCCTTGATTCAAGCGAACGCCTGTCGCCCACCAGTATACAACCCGCACTTATCCTCTCGCTTCCGAAAAGTAGGACGTGACAGGGGAAGTGAGGAGGCCGCCGTGCTATCAGGCCGGTCCGGAGGGCGGATGCGAATAGGGATTCCCGCCGAGGTCCACCCAGGCGAACGGCGCGTGGCGGTGGTACCCGACACCATTTCCAAGCTCGTCGAGCTCGGTTTCGAAGTCACGGTGCAGGCTGGCGCCGGTTCAGGCGCTCACGCCAGCGACGCCGACTATGAAGCCGCCGGCGCCACCATCGCTCCAGACGCGGACACGCTCTGGGGGCTCTCGGAGCTGATCCTGAAGGTCCGGCCTCCCGAGGTGGATCCGAGCACGGGCACCCACGAGCTCGATCGGCTCCAGCAAGGTGGGCGGCTCGTCTGCCTGATCTTCCCGGCGCAGAACGCGGATCTCTTGAGCCGCCTCCAGGCGAAGGGCGCCACCGCGGTGGCCCTCGACCAGGTGCCGCGGATCTCACGGGCCCAGAAGATGGACGTGCTCAGCTCCATGGCCAACATGGCCGGCTACCGCGCCATCGTCGAAGCATCGGCACTCTATGGAGGATTCTTCGCCGGGCAGATGACGGCCGCAGGCCGCACCCCGCCGGCCCGCGTCCTGGTCATCGGCGCAGGGGTCGCAGGACTCGCAGCCATCGCTGCCGCCCGCGGCCTCGGAGCCGAGGTCCGCGCCTTCGACGTGCGGCCCGCCGTCAAGGATCAGGTGCAGAGCCTCGGTGCAAGCTTCCTCGAGCTCGACTTCTCCGAGAGTGGCGAGACCTCGGGTGGCTACGCCAAGACCATGTCCAAGGAGTTCATCGAGGCGGAGATGGCGCTCTTCCGGGAGCAGGCCAAGGAGGTCGACATCGTCGTCACCACCGCGCTCATCCCCGGCAAGAAGGCCCCCATCCTCTGGACCGCGGACATGGTGGACACCATGCGCAGCGGAGGCGTGGTCGTGGACATGGCCGCCGAGCAGGGCGGCAACTGCGAGGCGACGGTGCCCGGCGAGGTGGCCGACGTGAACGGCGTCAA
>JAERSX010000477.1 GCA_016845285.1 Deltaproteobacteria bacterium
ACCTTGATCGTCGAAGACGCGGCCACAGTGGCGGCATTTCACGAGAAGGTACTTGGCTTCAAGCCGGCGCGCGTGCAGCTGGTCAACGCAGGAACGGCTCCCAGAGGGGGCCACGACATGCTCAACCACGTCTTGTGGCTGCCCGGCTCCACCGAGCGCGTGGTCGTCATCACCGAGGGCCTGACGGACGACTCAATCTTCTCGCGGTACCTGCGTGAGTTCGGTGCCGGCGTTCACCACGTGGCCTTCTCTGTCGATGACATCGAGTCGGCCCTGCAGCGCCTGCGAGACGGCGGTATCCAGACCACCTCCCGGGAGATCCTCCGCGACCCGATCACCGGGCTGCGTCAGATCTTCCTCAGCCGCGAGCACTGCGGCTACTTCATGGAGCTGATCGAGCGGAGCGAACAGACCTCCGCTGGAGTCTTCGTCGAAGACAACATGGCGGCCCTGGCCAACACCATGCAGCGCTACCTCCCGCCCGAACCAGCAACGTCCCAAGACGATCCAGAGGTCCGCATCGCGGTCCCGCTCTCGCGGGTCAAGGCGTACCTCCTCGATCCCACAGAGCTTCCCCACTGGACCGGGCACCGCGTGATTCGTGCGCACCAGGGCGGGTTCGTCGAGGCGCGCATGCACGGCGATGTGTCTGTGGAGGTCACCGACCATGGCGATCACATCCGGTATACGTGGCGACTGGACTCCGCTGAAAAGACCATTCGGTTGCAGGTGGCGCCCACGGCAGAAGGCTGTGTGGTCTCCGTCGATCTCGCGCACGTTCCTGCAGACCAGCGGGTCGGGCTCCAACAGATCATCGGCTTGGAGCTGCGCGTCTTGGCTGCGATCTTGGAGGAGCAGCGCTCGCGCATCTCCGAGCCGGATTGGCAGCGGTTGACCGCCTACCACCTGGATATTCACCAACGGACCGGGCTGTAGTTGGATGATCTCAGTGACATCACCCGACCTGCTGTCCATCGTACAGAATGGGCTGCCCCAGGGGTCCTGTCCACCGAAGCGAGTCGCGGTCTTGGGTGCCGGCATCGCGGGCTTGGTGGCGGCCAGTGAGCTGATTGCCGCAGGGCATGACGTCACCGTCCTCGAGGCGCAGCCCCGGGTTGGCGGACGGATCCGAACCTTGCGTACCCCCTTCAGCCCGGGGCTGTACAACGAGGCGGGTGCCATGCGGATCCCCGCCCAGCACGCCCTCACGCTGGCCTATGCCGCTCGATTCGACCTGCCCCTCCGGCCGTTTCTGTCCTTCAACCCCAGAGCCTGGTTCTACACGCATGGGCAGCGCGTTCGCTTGGGACAGGTGCTCAACGGTGAGGTGCCCGCGGCGTTCCCGCTACGTGAAGACGAGCGTGCCCAGACGCTGTCCCAGCGCTGGGAAGACATCATGGCCCCCATGCGGGAAGAGATCTCGGCGCGGCCCGCTGCGTGGGACTCCGTGATGGAGCGCCTGCAGGGGATCTCCCTCCGTTCTTTCCTGCGCCAGTCGGGCTGGTCCGAGGCCACCGTCGAGCTCTGGGGCCTCTTCGCGGGCATGGAGTCACTGCTCTTTGCCTCGGCGGCAGAGTTTGTTCGGGAGTATCTGTGGGAGCTGCGCACGAACACGCTCACCATCGATGGCGGGATGGATCAGCTCCCCATGGCGTTCCTTCCCCAATTGGTGAACCACATCCACTTCAACACCCGTGTGCATGCGCTCGATCAAGATGCAGATGGGGTTCGGATCCTGACCACGTCGCTGGGATGCAACGCTGTGCTCGAGGCCGACTACGCCATCTGCACCTTGCCGTTCTCGGTGCTCCGGCACATCGAGGTACACAATCCGTTCTCCTGGGACAAGCGCAAGGCGATCCGGAACCTGCACTACGAGTCTGCGACCCGCATCTTCTTCGAGTGCCGCGAGCGCTTCTGGGAGACCGAGGGCATTCGGGGTGGCGCATCGGTGACCGATCTCGCCATTCGAAACGTCTTCTACCCCGAGCATGATGCCCGGACGGCCCGTGGGGTGCTCATCGCCTCCTACTCGCACGGACAGGACGCCCAACGCTGGGGATCATTGACGGAGATGGAGCGGCTGGTGCAGGCCATGGAGAACGTGGAGGAGATCCATCCCGGCTGCAGGCGGCACATCACGGGAGGCGCCTCGGTGGTCTGGAGTCAGGATCCCCATGCCGGCGGGGCCTATGCCTTCTTTCAGCCCCACCAGGAAGAGGAGCTCCATCGAGCCATCGTGAAGCCCGAGGGGCGCTACTATTTTGCGGGTGAGCACGCATCGATACAGCATCGATGGATCGAAGGCGCCATCGAGTCTGCACTTCGAGCGGCAGAGGCGATCCATGCCCACCCCTGAGCCCCTCGAGGAGATGGGATGAGCACGTCCTGGGTGAGCCGGTTTCCGCCGATAGACGGCTCCGTGTCGTTGGAGCCAGAGGCGCTGGAGAATGCGGCGCGTGACTTCGGGAAGATCCGTCACCGGCGCCCCCTGGCCGTCGTTCGCCCTGCCCACACCGAGGACGTGGTCACGGCGGTGAACTTCTGCCGGCGGGAGGGCGTCCCGCTGGTCGCGCGGGGGCACGCCCACTCGGCGGGTGGACAGATGATGGCGCGCGGCGGGCTGGTCCTCGACATGAAGTCCATGCGACGTGTCCTGCACATCACCGATGAGTTCATCGAGGTGGAAGGCGGCATCGCCTGGTCAGAGGTTCTCTTGGCTGCACTCGCTCGGGGGCGGACGCCGCCGGTGGTGACCGACTGGCTGAGCGTGTCGGTGGGCGGCACCATCTCCATGGGTGGCTTCGGCTTCATGTCCTTCCACCGGGGCACCCAGATGGACCACCTGCTGGAGCTGGAGGTGGTGACGGGCGATGGGCGGCGTCAGGTCTGCTCTCCGACCGTGAACCGGCCTCTGTTCGATGCGGTCCGGGGAACGCATGGCCAGCTCGGGCTGATCACCGGCGCGCGGATCCCGCTCGAGGAGGCCCCCGATGCCGTCAGGATGGTGCAGGCCGCCTATGGCACGGTCAGCGACCTCCTGACCGACATGAAGCGACTGAGCGAAGGCGTCGAGGTGGACTTGATCCATGGGTTTGCGGTCGAGAAGACGGCCAAGGGCGTGATGACCCGGATGAACTCGATGGTTCCCATGAACCTGTCTCGCCATGTGGTCGATCACGCACTGCAGCAGGTCTCCGGGCCGTGGGTCTACAACCTGGAGATGTCCGATCTGGTTTGGTCCGGCCGCACGCGCCCACAGCTGGATGTCCGCACCCTGGGTCACCTGCCCGACCTCATCGATGTCTGGGAGATGTCGTGGCGAGAGTTCTGCTTTCGCCTCCCTCCCCTCATCTTGGAAGAAGAACACAAGGGTGGTGCACCTCACCCTGAGCTCACGGTGTTTACACCGCTGGATGAAGCGGGAATCGCCCTCATGCAGTCCGAATTCGATCGCCTGCACCCCGAAGAAGACATCGGCCTGGGGCCAGTCCTCTTCTTCCCGCTCAAGCCGGAGGTGATCTCCGCGCCTCTCCTCCGACTGCCGGAGGCTCCCCTCAGCTTCTTCTTGGGTCTGCTGCGCCGTGCCGAGCCCGCGACGCCCCAGCGCATCCGGGCGCTCCTCGACGACAACGAAGCAATCTATCGCCGGGTGCTCGATGTCGGAGGCGTTCGCTATCTGCCGGACACCCTCCCCGAAGATGAGGCTTTCTGGCCTGCACACTTCGGTCCGCTCTGGCAGCAGATCTGCACGCTGAAGGAGCGAACCGATCCGGCCGGTGTCCTGGGCTCGACCTTCGGACGCGCAGCGGGGGCCTCGCTGACCCGAGAGTGAGGCACCCCCCAGAGACCGAGCCATTTCCCGCACGCGGCAGACCATGGCGAGGGCGTCGGTCGTCTGTGTCGGGTGGCGATGACCCCCGTCAGGGACGGAACAGGATCTGGCCGTTCGCTCCTGCGACCCGAAGTCCGCTGTCAGGATCGGCGTGGACTCGCTGTAGCTGCAGCCCATCGGGTGTCTCGACTTCCGCCCACTCGCTGCCGTTCCACTTCAGCACGTCTGGACCGCCCACGACCCAGGCCTCGTCTGCAGCGGTCACCGAGACGCCGTGCCAGTATGGCGTGGTGTCTTCGGGCAGGGACTCTACGTTCCAGGTGGAGCCATCCCACTTGACCACCGTGTTTCCCTTCCCCACTGCGAAGGCCAGGTCCTCGGACCAGGCAGCCACGCGAAGCAACTGAGAGTCTTGGGGGGCAGCCTGGGCCGTCCAAGACGTGCCATCCCAGGCAAAGATCATCCCGTAGTCGCCGACCGTCCAGGCCGTGTCTGCGTCGACCCCTCCCACGTCGCGTGCCGTGAAGTCCTCGGGAAAGTCGGCGGAGTGGTCTTGCCAGTCGCTGCCGTTCCAGTGGATGGCGCTCTCGGGCCCAACAGCCCACATGTCATCGGGACCGCTGCCCCAATTGCCCCAGTAGTTCCCGCCCTCGATGCGCTCTTCCCAGGCTGCGCCGTCCCAGTGGGCGATGGTGCCATAGCCGGCCGCCCAGACATCATCGGGAGCTGCAGCCCAGATACCGGAGAACCCCTTTTCGTAGTTCTCCCAGTGGCTGGTCTCGATTCCCGTGGGAACCGGGTTCCAAGCCGAGCCGTCCCAGTGGTGCATGGTGGTGTAGTCGCCGGCTGCAATCAGCTCTTCCGACGAGCTCCCGCCCACCGCGTACAGGCTCTCCCGGGAGCCATGCGACCGTTCCCTCAGGCCCTCTCCATCCCACTCCCCGATGAAGCCTGCGGGTCCCACGTACCAGGCCTGGTCCGGCGACAGTCCGAAGACCCCGCTGAGCGAACGGCTCGTGGACTGCGTGTGCCACTCGCTGCCGTCGATGTGGACCAAGCCATTCTCGCTGACCAGCTTCACGGTTCCGTCTTCGGAGACCCAGACACCTCCTTGGTCGTCGCGCCAGTACTCATCGGTCGACAGGTCCTCCCAGTCGGTGCCGTCGAAGTGCCAGATGCCCAGGTTGGTGACGAAGCTGGACTCGGGCCAGTAGTCGCCCACCAGCCACACATCTTCGCCCATGCCGCCGATATCGAAGTACCGGTTCTCCCCCTCCAGCTCGTGGGAGATCCACTCGGACCCATCCCACTGCAGCGCCACGCCGTCTCCGACCACCCAGTCCTCCCAGGTGCCGCGGAGCGGCGCATCGACCTCGTGGATGATGGTCCAGTCCGACCCGTCCCAGCGCAGCACTTCGCCATCTTCGCTCACCGCGGTCGCTCGGTCGGGAGCCGAAGCCCACACATCCCACAGGGTCGCCGTCGTCGGAGTGGAGGTCGGTGTCCACTGCAGGCCATCCCACTGAAGCGCAGTCCCGGCACCTCCGACGATCCATCCGCCGTGGATGGCGTTCAGATCTTCAGAGGTGTCCAGATCGATTCGCTCGAAGGTGCTGCCATCCATCTTGAGCAGCGTTCCGTAGGCACCGGCGAGCCAGACCTCGTCCTCGCTCTCGGCCCAGACCCCGATCAGGTCGAGGCCCTGGGGGAGTGGGTTCTGCCAGGACCAGCCCGACACCTCGACCCCTTCGGGAGCCTCAGACTCGGCCCAATCCCCGAGATCTGGGATGACCGACACCTCGGGGTCCGGGGGATCGACGGGCTCCGCGGTGTCTCCCGAGTCGTGCCCAGCTCCATCCCATCCAGAGGAGTCTCCCGAGCTCACCGTGTCGGTACCCACCCCTGGGCTCGAGCGGCAGGCCGACAGGGTCACCATGAGGAGCAGCGCCGGCTGCATGCGGCTGCGGTTCATGTCGGACATTCGGTCCCCCTTGGTGCTCCTACAATCAAGCCGCAGAGATAGTCGCCGTGAAGCGACATTATCAAAACTATATTATTCGGATTTTCCGTTCACCCCCTCGATCCGGTGAGCGGCTCGGTGAATCGGGTCGAGTATCGAAGATACCGAGCCCTGCGGCAGGATTCGTGTGTTCGGCGATGCACGAACGGCACCACGAGCCCGGACAGGTTGGTGTCCGAGCAAGCACGAGTTCTTGCTGGTGAGGCCGTGAAATGAAAACGCGGTCTCAGACGTATGTAGGAGGCATGCGTGCCCGACCGACATGCGGGCACCCCAGCCACCCTCGGAGGTCCATGTCCATCGCCCGCTTTGCCTGCTCCATCTGTGGTCGTCGGCAGGACGACAATGGCCTGTGCCCCGCCCACGGACTGCCCCTGTTCGATCTGCACGACCTTGCCGATCGCGCCGAGCTCGAGGCACTGGCCAGCGTCAAGGGGGACATCAGCCCGGTGGGTCACGAGAAGGGCGACTGGCGGGTCGAGCACGCACTCGTCGTGGGTCTGCTGATGGTCATGGGGGTGGTCAGCAGCATGATTGGGAGCGGTGTGTGGATCGGCGTGGAGATGCTGTTCTACCTGGTTCCGGTGTGCCTCTTGGCGCTCGGCTATTTCGTCTTCTCCCCCCGCCAGCGCCATGCACGCCGGTTGCGCCGAGCGCTCCGGGCCGTGCCTGCACCCGTCGCGCTCATCGAGGCTCAGGACCGGGTGGACCGGGAGAGCGACGCGATGGGCTCGGAGCTGCTGCCGGCGAGCGCCGAGGCGCCTCCGCCGTCGTGGGAGCGTCGTTCCCGGGAGCGCTTCGAGAAGCGCCGTGTGACGAGCGCGGCCCGCAACCGCCACAAGGGGACCGGCGGCTTCAGCATGATCAAGTAGGGCGTTCCCGCTACAGCTCGACCTCGATGTGGAGTGACGCGGGGGTCGGTCTCTCCTTGGGGCGAGTCGGAGAGCTGCCCGTCTTGAAGGGTTGCTTCGGTGGGATACACTGCCGCGCACCCCACCGAGGGCCGCCCTACGGGAGGCCTGGAAGCCCGAACCGAATATTTCTACCCGTGCACCAGTCTATGCCTCGCGACCTGCTCAGGACTGCCCCCGTGGACCACGGTGGGCCGCTTGTTTTCGGGCCGACACCGAGCCACCCAACACCCAATCCCCATCGATCGTGAGCACCCAATGAAGCCTATGCGAAGCCTCCTGCCCGCCGCCCTCGTCCTCCTCACCGGCTGCCCCGGATCGGAAGACCTGACCGAGGCGATCATCGAGCTGGAGGCCACCGGCTACAACGTATGCTCCATCGATGTGTTGGACCGCATGCAGTGTGCGAAAAACAACGGGGAGTCGTATAATTTCGATGACCTGGCGCTGGGATCGAACAGCTTCATCGAGCTCGACGCCAGCCAGACGCTGATGTGCGCGCTCGAGGACAACGATGGCGATGGCGCCGGAGATGTGTACTGCTTCAAGCTCGCCGACCTCGAGCTGGCAGGCCTCTACGATGTCTACGAAGGTCCCTACACCAGCTTCACCGTCAACGGAGAGAACTTCTGTGCAATCGACGTCGACGGAGCGGTCGTGTGTCCCGATGCGGCTGACGGCTCTGGGCTTACAGACTTGCCCGACGGGGTCTTCGAGGACTTGTGGTCAGTGGATACCAGCTTCGTCACGGGCATCTGCGCGTTGACTTCCGATGGAGTGCTCGAGTGTTCCGGAGACGAGGGCTTCGAAGAGCAGCTCGACGAATGCCCTCTGCCAGCCTCCGGTGTCGTGGATATGGACGCCGGCGGCACTCCGTTCCCCATTGCCCTCACGGAGGATGGGGAGCTCTGGGGCTGGAACAACCAAGGCTGTGTGGCTGAGGTCGCCAGGGATGCAACCCTTGTCGAGACGGGACAGCACGTGGTGTGCACTCTCGACGATGTTGGGGAGATCTCCTGCATCGACCTCAACACCGACCCGAGCAGCTCGGAGGTCGACGACGACAGCATCCTGGAGAACGCTCCTGAGGGAAGCTACTACCAGCTTGCCGGCAACCCCAACAACGTCGGCGGGTTCATGTGTGCCTCTTCTGGCCATGAGATCACGTGCTGGGGAGACGGCTGGAACGATGGTGTGGCGCAGACGTTTTCATTCCCTGACTGAACCTGACCGCTACGGACAGCGGCATGGCCAGAGCCGGCGAGCCACTGCGTTGGTGGGCGAATCTGCGGAGACGTAGACGAGCAGCGTGTCTTCATCGACACCGAGGTGGAGTGACGCGAGGGGTGTCTGGTTGGTGCTGGTGTGTGCTGGACCTGGGACTGTAGAGGGGTGGAAGAACTGGAGCTTCCCAGCGGTGCTCGCCTCTGAGGTTGTGTTGACCCCGTGAGGGCTGGGGTGTCTCAGTGCCCATACAAGGACCCCCTCGAGCCACGCATCCACGGGTGTCTTGGGGGAACTCGGGGTAGGAGGGGAGAGGTCGAGCGCCGACACGCATCTCGACTTCCGCCACTCGGGAGCGCCCTTGAGACCCACCCATGCCGTGAAACGACTCGCTCTGGGTGGCCTGCTCGGAGTGGTCTCGATGCCGGCCGCAGCATGGGACGCCACCGCGGGCGCCATTGCCCCCCACACCGACAGCGCGACCTTCACCGGCACGTCGAACGACGACGATCTCTACGGGGCCTACGATGGCGACGACGGCACCTACTGGCAGTCCGGGGCGTGTCTTCCCACTGGCTACATCCAGCGTGAACACCTGAACCTGGCCCTCGGTGGCTGCGCCTCGGGTCTCTGTGTCAGCTCCAGCGACGGCACGGACCTCTCCGGCACCACCGATGCCGACGTGTACACGGGTGTCTCGGTGGGCACCGACGAGGACGGGCTGAGCTGGCTGGAGCTCAGCTTGCCCGCCGAGCAGACCATCGAGCGGATCAGCCTGAAGGGACGGGCCACCGAGGACATCGAGGTCACGGCCACCACCACCTCTGGAGAGGAGCTGCTGGGCAGCTACACCGCCGATGACTCCTACAGCTACGTGGTGTTCGCAGGGCCCACCGATGGCGTGTCCTCGATCCGACTCGCGAGCGCCGACGACATGACCATCTCCGAGCTGGCCGTGCTGGGCGAGGCCTGCTTCGAGCAGGTGACCATGGACTTCGGCGAGCCCGTCGAGATCGGCCTGGTGCTCACCCGTCACATGACCACCAGTGGCGTGACCGCCACCCGCTTGCTGAGCTCCGATGACGGGGAGACGTGGGTGGAGCTCGCGGACCTGGTGAGCGAGGCCGTCCCGACGGTCACCACGCGGATCGATCCCCCCGTCGAGGCGCGCTACCTCGCCCTGCGGCACGACACCGAGCAGGACGACCACCAGAAGGTCTACGTCTGGGAGCTCGACGCCTGGGACGCCGACGGCATCTACGGCTCGCGTCCAGAGCCGGTCCTCGGCAGCGCCACCATCGACGATCTCCTCGGCATCAACGGCATCTGGGGCTGGGGCACCGGCGGGTACAGCAGCGGCGACGATCCCGACGTGGGGCCCGAGCTGTACGCCCAGGTCGCCTCGACGGGGCGGAACTACCACAACCTGCACTGGGATGTGCAGGATCCCGACACCGTCCCCGACTACGAGGCCATGGCCGCTGGCGGTGGCACTGACGCCCAGAGCTGGCTCAACTGGGACAACGAGTACCAGGTCTGGGTCGATGCCGGGATGTCCGTCCAGACCTCCATCCAATTCGTGCCCGACTACCACCCCGAGTCGGTCTGGGACGATCCCTACGGCGCCGCATACGCCTACGGCGAGGCCTTCGCCGCGCACTTCGGACCTTCTGAGGGCAACGGACTGGTGACCGCCCTGGAGG
>JAERSX010000478.1 GCA_016845285.1 Deltaproteobacteria bacterium
GTCATCGGCACCGGCGCCACGCTCGCTTATTTCGAAGAGAGCCTGCCCTCGAGCATGAACCCCCTGTTTGCCCGGTCCATGGTCGACCGGCGCTCACAGGAGCTGGTGTTCGATCGGCTCTGGTTCCATGACGCCGTCACCAACGAGCTGAAGAGCCGCGTGGTGGAGCGTTGGGAGCTGGCCGACGGTGGCAAGGCCCTGAAGATCACCCTCAAGCAGGGTCTCAAGTGGCACAACGGCAAGAACCTGACGTCGAAAGATGTCTGCTTCACCGTCAAGGCCATGCTCGATCGCAACACGCCGAGCCAGATCGCGACCGAGTATCGGGAAGTCCTGGCTGGCTGTTCCACCGAGGGCAACCAGGTGGCGGTCGTTCAGTTCAAGCGGGTCTACCACAACCCACGTGAGCGTCTGGGCTTCGCCGTTCTCCCCGAGTCGGCCTTCTCCAGCACGGCCATCTCGCCCGACCTCGACTTCAGTGCGCGCCCCACGGGCACGGGGCCGTTCAAGGGCTCGCGCGGTCGGCGTGGTGTGGTCTTCGACGCCTTCGCGAACGGGCACCACAGTCCCAACGTGGCCCAGCTGCAGCTCCAGGAGGGTGGTGATCCCCTGGTTCAGGTGAAGACCATCATCAACAACGGTGTCCAGGGCATCGTTGCGGTGCCGCCGCCCCTGCGTCCCGACCTCTCCGCCTCGGACGAGGTGACCCTCAAGGGCTACGACCTCCGCTCCTGGTGGTACGTCGCGGTCAACACGAGCAAGGGCGCGTTGAGTGATGTGAAGGTCCGACAGGCCCTGAACGTCGCTCTCGATCGCACTGAGCTGCGGCAGTTCTCCATCGGCGTGAAGCCGGGTGAAGAGAACAGCCCATGTGAGTTCATCAGCGGGCCCTTCGTGCAGTCGAGCCCCTACTACAATCGGTCGGTCCGAGTCATCGAGCGCTCCGACAAGGCACGCGTTCAGAAGCTGCTGACCGATGCGGGCCTCACCCAGGTGGGTGGTCGCTGGCACCACAAGGGTCAGCCCATCAGCCTGCGTATTGGCATGAAGGCACCGCTCGACAATGAAGCTCCTGATCTCATGTCGCAGATCGGCAACCAGCTGGGCGCCCTCGGCTTCGATCGTCAGGAGTTCAAGATCAGTGTCGACGAGTGGAACCGCAAGATCCTCACGGGTCAGGGTTCCGAGTACGACCTCATCATCGGCAAGTGGTCCTTCGGACTCGTCGAAGAGGTGAACGACCTGTTCCACAGTCGCAAGGGCACCGAAGGCAAGCTGAACATCTTCAACTACAGCGACAGCGAGGTCGACACGATCCTCGGTCAGTACGACGCCAGCCGCACCGACACCGCGGCGCGGGACGCGTACCATGAGCTTCACCAGAAGCTGAGCTCGAAGCTGCCCTACCTCTTCCTCTGGAAGCTTGACACCAAGTCCGCTTGGCGGACCGAGGTGCGCGGCAACATCATCGCGCCCTACTTCTACTTCACCGAGATCGACTCCTGGAAGTACGCCAAGTAGCCCGCTTCGAAGCGGCGTCTTCGGGCGCCCTCGGAGTAGCTCTGGGAGGTCGGACGCGTGAAGCAGTGGTGGCTGAGACCAGGTGTACGCGTTGTGGCGGCCCTGCTGCTGCCGTTCGCTGTGCCGGCGATCATCACTGCGCTGATCTGGGCGCTCCCAGGCGATCCGGCCAGCATCATCTGTCCTCCTGAGAACTGCGGTGGAACCGAGATCCTCGCCAAGCGGTGGGGCCTTGACCAGGGGCCGGTTGCGTTCTTCGTGGGCTGGGTGCAGGACGCCCTGCAGGGCGACTTCCGCAACTCCTGGCGGCTCCAGATGGGCGTGCCGGTGGCCGAGCTCCTGTGGGAGGCCGTGCCCAAGACCGCCATGCTGCTCGCTGTGGCCCTTGTGCCCGTGGGCATCGGTGCTGTCAGCGGATCGACCGGCGTGTTGCCTCGGGTCCTCGACCCCCTGCTCTACGTCGTCGGTCTCGTGCCTGCTGTGGTCTTGGGGCTCATCGCCGCCGCCATGGTGGAACTCAGCTACGGAGTGGCCTCCTTCGAGGCGGAGGGCGAGCTCGCACGACTCCTGGCCGGTGCGGCGGTGCTCGGCCTGGCTGACGGTGCATTCTCGGGGGCGGTCACGGGCACGCGTGGACTCGTGCGAGCGGAAGCGACCCAGCGCTACGTGGGCGTCGCTGTGCTCCGTGGCGAAGCCACCCTGTCGAACATGCTCCCGAATGTCGCGCTGGCCCTCGCGGGTCAGCTCCGCGCCCGTGCCATCCATCTGTTGAGTGGCGCGGTCGTGGTCGAGGTCATCCTGCGCATCAACGGGCTGGGTGATCTGCTGTGGGGAGGCACCCTGCTCCAGGACTTCGGTGTGGTCCTCGCCGCCGCGACTGGCTTCGCTGTGCTGAGCTCCGCGTTGCTGCTGGCACAGGCCTTGGTCGAGGTGATGGTGGCGCTGCATATCCGCCGTTCGCCCTCCCTCGGAGCCAGCGCATGAGGCGATGGCCGGCGATCGTGGTGGCAGGAATCTGCTTGGGGACCTTGCTCGCCGGGGCCGCCATGGCGCCGGAGCACTTGTCCCAGCCCGTCATGGATCTGGCCTACGCCTCCCCCAGCGAGCTGGCTCCCTTCGGCGCAGACAACCGAGGCCGTCCGCTGCTCGAGTACGCCACCCAGGGTGCCCGTGTGGTCGCCATGCCTGCCATCACGGCGGGTCTGCTGGTCATGCTGCTGGGCATCTTCGGCGGTCTGCTCCGGTGCATGGCTTCGGCCCAGGCCAACACCTGGATCCAGGGCCTGAGTGAGGTCCTCGGGGCGCTGCCCCGAATGGTGGTCATCCTCGTGGTTGCCTTGGTGCTACCGCCGGAGTCACGTGGCCTCATGCCCATGGCGGTGGCGTGGGCCCTGCTGTCGGCTCCGGGGGCCATGGACGAAGCCTCGGCCGTGGCGGGTCGCTTGGGCGGTGCCCGCTTCGTCGAGGCGCTGCGGGCGCACGGCTACACGGCGGCCCGCATCTTCGGGTACCACGTGGTGCTGCTCAACCTGCGCCCGGTGGTGGTGCGACAGGGCGCCGAGGTCATGATGCAGGTGGTCTTCTTGGAGATCGCCCTGAGCTACCTGGCCCTCGCGGAGGACCAGCCCTCCTTCACCCATCCTGACAGCCTGAAGAGCTGGGCCGACCTGCTCAACATCGGCTACCCCTCGTTGGTCCTGGAGGGGGTGCCAACCCAGCACGCGCTGTGGCTTGGCCTCGTTCTCGTCGGGTTGATCGCAGTGATGGCCCTGTCGGTCGGCAGAGCGGCGAGGGCACGATGAAGCCTCTCTTGGCCATCGATGACCTCACGATCCGAGCGCCTGATCGGTGTCTCGTCGAAGGGATCTCCTTCGAGGTCTTCCCGCGCGAGGTGACCGCACTGGTAGGCCCCTCGGGTGCGGGCAAGTCGCTGACCGCGCGAGCCTGCATGTGCGTCCTCGACGTCGACCCGGGCCTCGAGCGTGGGTCTCTCCGCTATCCAGCCCTCGACCCTGACAAGGACTGGTACGAAGGGGTGCGTGGCAAGGGAATGCGGGCGCAACGCAGCCTGCTGAAGCGCTCTCGAGCGCTCCGCGGCGCCTACTTCACCTACTCGCCGCAGGCGGCCTCCTCGGCGCTGAACCCGGGCCGAACCATCGGCCGGCAGCTCCAGATCGCCATCGCGCGCCGCGACACCCCTCCGCCCGACCTGGGCGCAGAGATCCGACGGCTGTTGGATGCGGTGGGCTTGGAGGCTCGCGCGGCTCGCGGCCTGCCCGGCGAGCTGTCCGGCGGAATGTGCCAACGGGCCGCCTTGGCGGTGGCCATCGCGCCCGCTCCCCAGCTCGTGATCGCCGATGAGCCCGAGACTGGTCTCGACCCGGTGCTGCGCCGTGCCATCGTGGAGCTGCTCGTCACCGTCTGCAAGGACGAGGGGGCTGGCCTGCTGCTCATCAGCCACCATGAGGACACCGTGCGCCGAATCGCCGACACTGTCATCAAGCTTCCCGGCGCAGCCGAGCGGGGGCAGGCATGACAGAAGCAGCGGGTCCCGTGGTGCGGGTGGTGGGTCTGCACAAGACCTTCAAGTCTGGTGGCGCCTGGCCTTGGAGCCCCAAGAGCGAGGTGCGCGCGGTCCGAGGCGTCGACTTCCAGGTCGCCGAGGGCGAGGTGGTGGCCCTCGTGGGTCAGTCCGGGTCTGGCAAGACCACGGTCTCCCGGATTGTCCTCGGTCTCGAGGAGCCCAGCCAGGGTGAGGTCTGGCTGGATGGTGGTCGTTGGGACGGTCTCAGTGAGCGCCAGCGGCGTCCTCAGCGGGTGAGGTTCCAGTACGTGCCCCAGGACGCCATGGGCGCCCTCGACCCTCAGCAGACTGCCCTCGAACACGTGATCGAGACGCTGGCGGTGCTGGGTGGTCATCCGGCACCGGAGGCTCGCGAACGGGCGCGCTCCATGCTCGATCGTCTGGGTCTGGGGCATCGCGAGGAAGCTCTGCCACGTGAGATGTCTGGCGGGGAGCAGCGCCGGGTCACCTTGGCGCGGGTACTTGCCCTGGAGCCTCGCCTCGTCGTAGCCGACGAGCCCACGAGTGGTCTGGACCCCCAGCGTCGAGAATCCGTGCTGGAGGCCTTGATCGGCAACCTGCCACCGCGCGCCGGGTGTATTCTGGTGACCCATGACATGTCCGAAGCCCGGGGATGGTGCAGCCGCGTGCTGGCGATGCTCGCGGGCCGCGTCATCGAAGAGATCGATGTCAGCAAGGACGAACCCATACATCCCTACGCGCGCGTTCTCTTCGATCCCTGGTCCGGAGAGGTCCCTCGTGGACCCCTTGCCGAGCAAGGCTGCCCCTTTCGCCCTGACTGCTCCCTGGTGGATGACACCTTTGCCGCTCGCTGTCAGTCCGAACTTCCCTCGCTACTTCCCGTCCCGGGTGTGGCCCACCGTGTCGCGTGCCACGCCGCCGAGTCGGCTGAACACGCCGCTGCATCCTCTTCCTGAGCCTTCGGAGTCCCCATGAACCGCTCTCTCGTGCTGCTCCCGCTCGCTGTTGCGGTGATGTCGGCCCCTGCCTGGGCTGGAAAGCTGGAGGAGGCGCAGGCTGAGCACACCCGGCTGTCCGAGCAGATGCGTCGCCTCGCGAAGCGCGCCGCCTGGGGCGGTGTGGACGACTCCTACGTGAAGATGCTCGCCCTGGTCGAACAGGGCGTCGTCCTCGGCTACGACGACCACTACCTGGGTGCCGAAGCAGCCAAGGCCCTTGGCGACATCAACAGCACCTATCGTCGCCTGCTTCGAGCCCGTGACGCCGACAAGACCACCGACGTGGTGACCTGGATCAAGAACATCGAGGCCAGCTACGCTCCGGTGGAGATCAAGGTCGACGACAAGTTCAGCGGCGAATTCGTGCTCAACATCGCCATGCTGCCCATGGCGCCCGACCAGCGGGCTGCCATCCAGGCCGCTCAGGCCATCGTGGCGGAGAACCGCTCTTACAGCGGCCTGCTCCCGCGGGGTGACTACACGCTGGGCGAGCGAAACTTCACGGTCAATCCGGGCCCCACCCTCGTGTCGGTCCACCTCGAGGCGCAGGGCAAGCCGCCCAAGCCGCCCAAGCCCACGATCGCCAAGCACCAGGGGATCCACGTCAACCTTGGTGGTGGGTACCTCGGGGCCAGCGGCGAGTCGCTGGGCGCAGCTCAGATCAGCAACAGCAGCACCGACGGCACCCTCGACGATGCGGCTGGCGCAGGGCTGCGTCTGGGTGTGGGCTTCGAGCTCGGTCTCAACAAGGCCATGGGTGCCAAGGTGGAGTTCGGCGTCCAGACCTTGGTGGCTGCGAGCGCCCCTGATGCACAGCTGGGCATGACCGCCGAGGCACCCTCGCTGACCCTCTTCGGAGGCTGGTTGGCTGGTACCTACTGGATCGACTCCCTCGGGTTCGCCCTGGGGCCGACCTGGTCGCTCGCGCCCTCGGCGCAGAGCACCATCACGCTGGCCGACGGGACCCAGACCACCGCTTCGACCATGCTCATGGCGGGCGGCGGTGCAGTCGGCATCTTCTACGGCTTCGCCGACCTACCCATTCCGGGCAGTCAGGCCAGTCAGCTCGGCGTGGCGCTGCACGCTGGTGCCCATCTCGACGGTATCCAGACGTTGCCCTGGGCACAGGTCGCCGTCGGAATCGGCCCCGGGAATCTGAGCGAATGAACACCTTCATGGGAATCAAGGGAGGTCCCCAGGGATTGTTGGGCCAGCGCGGCTCGCTCTCCACGGACCTCCGCACTCTAGACTCTGGCAGGAGCATCGGATGATGGTTGCCTTGACCCTCGCGCTTGCGCTCGGGGGCCCTGCGGAGGCCGCTGAGGTCTCCGTGACGCAGCGGGGCCATGCCTCGAATCCCGTCTGGTCACCCGGCGGTGACTGGCTGGCCTTCGAAGTGAACGACTTTAGTGGCTCGATCTCGATGTACGTGGCCAAGGTGCAGGGGGCCAACCCTGTAGGCACCGCCAGCAAGGTCAACTTGCCGGGCGGGAGCTCCCAGTTCGGCGCGTCTGGAAGCATCGCGGCTGCGCCCACCTGGCACCCCGATGGCATGGTCATCTTCGAGGGGAGCAATTCGGGTGGGACCACACGGCTCTACTTCTGGCAACCGGGTGGTGCCGCGGCCACCGAGCTCCTCAGCGTGGGGCAGGCCCCAGGTGATCTGAGCTGGCCGTCCTTTGCGCCCAACGGCATGCGCTTGTCCTTTGTGAGCGATCACACGGGCAGCGGAGACATCTACGCGTGGGATCGGGCCTCCAACAAGGTGGACAAGCTTGCGTCGAGCAACTTCTCCGAGATGGCTCCACGCTACAAGTCGGACTCGGCCACCCTGGCCTACTCACGAAAGAACCAGGGCGGCGAAGACCTCTTCATGATGTCCAATGGACAGTCGGTGCCCCGCATCGGTGGCAACGGCGACCAGAGTCGGCCGGTGTGGACCGGCGAGAGCATCGTGTACTTCAGCAATGAGCGCGGTGAAGAGCACTGGGACATCGTGATGAGCGCCGGCGTGGGCAAGAAGCTGGTGATCGCCCGCGATGTTCGGCTGCCCATCCGCGCTGCGCCCGCACTGAGCCCGGACGGCAAGTGGGTGGCCTTTGGCTACAGCGATCCTGAGAAGGCCGGAAAGATCGGCCTTGTGAAGACAGACGGAAGCGGCGGCAGCGCCACCATCGACACCGGCAAGGTAGCCGCCGGCGAGCCCTGCATCGTGGAGTCGGGTGGCCGGATGTACCTGGCCTACACGGCGCTGCCCAGCGAAGGCGCGGACTGGCGCAAGCTCCACATCGTCGACGTCACCGGCCAGTTCTGAGGCGCACGGTCTCGCTGCTGAAGCGCGACCCGCTCAGAACCACTTGCAGGCGTGATCGCTGACCCAGGTGATGGCGTCGGCGTTTGCGTAGCC
>JAERSX010000479.1 GCA_016845285.1 Deltaproteobacteria bacterium
ATCGTGCGTCGGATGATCCGGGTGCAGGCCCACCACCAGGCCTACCCGCGGGACCCGGCCCGCGTGCCCGAGTGGGAAGAACAACAAAGACATTGGATGTTTCAAGATTGACGCGTCAAGGTTTCTCACAGCAAGAACTTATGGAATATCAGTAAGAAACCGAATGGATGCACAGGTGTTTCGTCATATCCACACTTGACATGGCAACTGACGGGTCAACATTTGACCTAGAGGTAGCTTGACGGTCTGATTACCAGTTCAGTAGAGTCTGTACAGCTGTTCAGGAGAAACCATGTTCACCCTGCTCGACATCATCGCGCTCGATCCCCACACGGCAGAGTTCGTGCGCACCGCTGTACTCGGTACTGGGCTCATCACCGCCGCCGCCTGCGCCCTCGCGCTCCTCCCGTGGAGCGATGCCGAGATCGAAGACGTCGACACCGCCGCCCGGAACACGCTGGGCCGCCTCGTGCCCCAGCCCGTCGTCACCCGCAGGCACGCCACCACCTGAGTCTCTCGTGATCTCGCGTGAGCCTCACGCGGCATGGTGCGAGGCGGGCTACCTTCGCTCCATGCGGGCTCCAGCAGCCATCACCATCCTCGCAGCGCTCGCCACCAGCGTGCTGGCCGGCGCCTGTAAGCCCGCCGAGGAGTGCAAGCTCACCAGCACCCTCGACGCCTTCGAACCGAGCTGCAGCGGCGAGTTGATCACCTACGTGGGTGAGACCCGCCTCTTCCTCTACGGCACCGGTGGCTCGCTGACAGCGTATCTGCCGCCCGACGTGGCCCCCGGGACCTACGGCGGCAACTCGGGCAACGGCCTGACGGTGATCCTCGACACCGGCACCGACCAGGAGCTCGCCAACGACCGGCTGAGCACCGTGACGGTGGCCTGGGTGGAGGACGCAGAGGCTCAGGTACGCATTGCCCTCGAGTTCGAGGGGGGCAAGGTCACCGGCCCCCTGAACGTGCCCGTGACCCGAGTCGACGGCGGCGCCGACCCGGACGACACCGGGGGCTAGGGCTCACCCAGGCCGGGGTCCGACCACCAGCGTCTGGATGCTGCGCGCGACGACTCCGCGGGCATCGCGGACCGCACTCTGGGCGAGGCCGGAGCCATGGCCCCCAGAGGTCGACTCGATGTCGAAGCCCAGCCAGTCGCCCACGGGGTCGCGCCCGAAGAACACGTGCATGTCGGGGTTCACGAACGACCAGCGCTGGGGATCCAGCGGAACACCCATGCCGCTCTGGGCGTCGGCGAGGATGACGAGGCGCTCGACCGCTGAGGTGGGTCGCCCGGCGACGAGGGGCACGGTGGGGCGCGTCCAGACCCCGATGGGGGTGGTGCCCCAGGCGCCGTGGGCGAGGCGCAGCTCGATGGCACGGTGGTAGCCCACCTCGTGCCGGAAGAAGTCGAAGTGCAGCGGGGGGCAGTCCGCTGGCTCGGGCCAACAAGACGCCGGGACCTCGCTCCGACCGGGATCTCCGAGGTCTCGACGACGCATGCGCAGGCCCACCGCAGCGAGCACCAGGCGGTCAGCCGCCCAGAGCTCTGCGGTCAGCCGCTGCACGGTCCGACCGAGCTTGTCGGCCCGCACCCGCACCTCGACAGGAGCCAGCGGCACCGGCCGCAGCAGCTCCACACTCAGGCGTGAGAGGAACCAGTCCGACGCGTCCTCACCCCATGCATCGAGTGCCCCCGCGAGGAGCGCCGCAGGAGGCCCGCCATGCTGAAAGCGGTTGTCCCAGGGGCCACGGGTGAGCGCGGTCGAGGTGAAGCGGGCCCCGGCGGGACCGGGCTCTTCGGGCAAGAAGAAGGCATCGGCCATGGGGACCGCTATCTCGGGGAGCTCCAGGCCGACCGCGAGTAGACCCGGCTCCCGGAGCCGTGCGTTAGGCCCTGGCGCCGCAAACCCCGTGTGCGTCGAGGGCCCCATGAGCCGCTACAACCCCGCTGAGATCGAGCCCGCCTGGCAGAAATACTGGGACGAGCAGGGCACCTTCCACGTCACCGAGGACCCGGCGAAGCCGAAGTTCTACGCGCTCTGCATGTTCCCGTACCCCTCGGGCTCGGGGCTCCACGTGGGCCATCCCGAGAGCTACACGGCCATCGACATCGTGGCCCGTCACAAGCGCATGACCGGCCACGCGGTGCTCAACCCCATCGGCTTCGACAGCTTTGGCCTGCCGGCCGAGCGGGCGGCCCAGAAGGAGAACCGTCACCCGGCCACCATCACCCGGGAGCGCATCGCCTACTTCCGCGAGCAGCTCCAGAAGATGGGCTTCTCCTTCAACTGGGAGCGCGAGGTCAGCACCTGCGAGGCCGACTACTACCACTGGACCCAGTGGATCTTCCTGAAGCTGCACGAGCAGGGCCTGGCCTACCTGGCCGAGGTTCCGGTCAATTGGTGTCCGGCTCAGGGGACGGTACTGGCCAACGAGGAAGTGGTCGACGGGCGCTATGTCGAGACCGGCGACCCCGTCGAGCGCCGGAACATGAAGCAGTGGATGCTGAAGATCACGGTGTACGCCCAGCGTTTGCTCGACGATCTCGACGGGCTGGACTGGCCCGAGGGCGTGCTCGAGATGCAGCGCCAGTGGATCGGCCGCTCCGAGGGGGCGCAGGTGCGCTTCGAGGTGGAGGGGAAAGGGGCATTCGAGGTCTACACCACGCGCCCCGACACCCTCTTCGGCGCGACCTACTGCGTGCTCGCCCCCGAGCACGCGCTGGTCAGCACGCTCACCACCGCCGAGCAGCAGGCCGAGGTCGAGACCTACATCGCCGCGGCCAAGAACAAGTCCGACATGGAGCGCCAGGTCGCCGCCGACAAGGAGAAGACCGGCGTCTTCACCGGCAGCTACGCCACCAACCCCGTCAACGGCGAGCAGGTGCCCGTCTGGGTCGCTGACTACGTGCTCATCACCTACGGCACGGGCGCCATCATGGCCGTGCCCGCTCACGACGAGCGCGACCACGCCTTCGCCAGCAAGTTCGGCCTGGAGATCCGCCCCGTCTACGACGAGGGCAAGGGCCACGACTACCAGGCGGCAGCCTGGGCGGGCGACGGGGCGGCGGTCAACTCCGGAGCGTTCGACGGCATGGCCATGGCCGAGTTCAAGGCGGCCATCATCGATCACCTCGAAGAAAAGGGCCTCGGCGAGCGCAAGGTGAACTTCAAGCTCCGCGACTGGCTCTTCAGTCGTCAGCGCTACTGGGGCGAGCCCTTCCCCATCGTCCACACCGAGGACGGTGGCATCCACCCGGTCCCGGCCGAGCAGCTGCCCGTCGCGCTTCCCCACGTCGACGCCTACAAGCCCACCGCCGACGGCGAGCCGCCCCTGGCCCGAGCCACCGACTGGCTGCACACCACCTTCGAGGGTCAGCCGGCGCTGCGCGAGACCAACACCATGCCGCAGTGGGCGGGATCGTGCTGGTACTACCTCCGCTACATGGATCCCCACAACACCGAGCTGCCCTTCGGCCAGGAGGCGGTGAGCTTCTGGAACCAGGTGGACCTGTACATCGGCGGTGTCGAGCACGCGGTGCTGCACCTGCTGTACGCCCGCTTCTGGCACAAGGTGCTCTACGACTGCGGCCTGGTCCCCACCAAGGAGCCCTTCCAGCGGCTCTTCAACCAGGGGATGATCCTGGCCTACGCCTACCGGGAGCAGTCCGGCAAGTACCACCACCCAGACGGCGTGGTGCGTCGCAAGGGCGACATGAGCACCATCACGAGTGCGTGGAACCAGCAGCCCGTCGAGACCGACTGGTACGGGGCCGACGGCACGCCGGTCGAAGAGAAGCTCGGCAAGATGGGCAAGTCGCTGAACAACAGCGTCGACCCCCTGGAGATCGTCGCGAAGTACGGCGCCGACACCCTGCGCATCTACGAGATGTTCATGGGCCCGCTCGAGCAGGTGAAGCCCTGGCAGACCGCCGGCTGCGAGGGCGTGCATCGCTTCCTCTCGCGAGCCTGGCGCCTGTTCATCGACGAGGAGACCGGGGAGCCCCGGCCCTTCGGCACCACCAGCAAGCCCGTGCGCAAGGCGCTGCACGTGGCCATCAACGAGGCCACCGAGGGCATCGAGGCCCTGAAGTTCAACACCCCCATCAGCAAGATGATGGAGTTCGTCAACGCCTGCCGGGGCAACACGCCAGCCCGCGAAGAGGCCGAGGCCTTTGCGTTGATCCTCTCGCCGTGGGCCCCCCACCTCGCCGAGGAGCTCTGGAAGCGTTGGGGCCACACCACCACGCTGAGCTACGAGCCCTGGCCCGCCTTCGACGCCAGTGCGCTGGTGGAAGACACCATCACGCTCGTCATCCAGGTCATGGGCAAGGTGCGGGCGAAGCTCGAGGTGCCCAAGGACATCGGCAAGGACGAGGCCCTGGCCCTCGCCAAGGCCGATCCCACCGTGGCCAAGTGGATCGACGGCAAGACCATCCGCAAGGAGATCTTCGTGCCCGGGCGGCTGGTCAACATCGTCGCGACCTGACCCACGCTTCGGGTCAGCGGCGGGCGGCCACCAGGAGGAAGAGGCTGCCGACCGCCACGCCGAGGAGGCCGTGGGCGGCGACGAGGTGGAGCGTGTCGTTCATGGGACAGTGGACGGCGAGGGCCGCATACGCCCAGAGACCACCGGCACCGGCTGCCGCCAGGGTCCGCTGCCAGCCGCCGCCACGGTCGAGGAGCCGCACGAAGCCGCCGGACGCCAGCGCCGTCGCGAGGCCACCCCACAGACAGCCCGTCGACCAGGGAGCCGGTGCCGCGTTCTCGATGCCCGGCCAGAAGCCCGGCACGAAGGCCCAGACGATGGGCAGGGTGAGCGCGAGCCCCACCAGCGCCCAGCCTCGGGCGCCGAGAGCGGGACGGTGCAGGCCTCGGAGGGCCACGCTCAGCGCGCCCAGACCCAGCCCGCCGCAGACCACCGCCACCAGGGCGACACGGGCTGCCGCGCCTTCCCACAGGTCGGGTCGGACGCCACCCAGCATGGAGAGCGCCAGCACCGCTGCGAGGCTCACGGTCGCAGCGAGGCCGAGACGAGCGGGCGTCGGCAGCTCGAGCAGGCTGTCTCGCCAGCCCGGTGTCGCGTCCACGGTCTGCGCCGCGACCGCCGCGAAGAGTCCATCGCCATCGGGGAGCTCGGCTCCCTCGTGAGCCTCACGGGCAGCGTCCAGCAGGGGCGGCCGCACGGGTAGATCACCGCTCATGGGCCCCCCTCGAGCTGAGCTCGGAGCTTCTTGTAGGCCCGATGGGCCCGCACCTTCACCGCCGAGCGAGAGACCCCCATCACCGCCGCCACCTCGGCCATGCTCAGGCCCTCGAACCAGTGCAGCACCACCACCTCGCGCTCGTGCTCGGGCAAGGCATCGACGGCGCGATGGAGGAGGCGAACCTCGGCGGTGGTGGCGAGGGGCTGGACCGCGGGGACCCCGTGGCGCACGGGATCGTAGGCGGTCTCTGGACGGCGGCGGTTGCGTCGGAAGTGCTCACGACGGAGGTTGGCCGCGATGGTGAAGAGCCAGGGTCGGAGAGGCGCCCCGAGGCGGTAGTCCCGGCGAGCGCGGTGAAGCTGGAGGAAGGTCTGCTGGGCCAGATCCTGGGCGATCGGATCGCTCCCCACGAAGCGGCGAAAGTACCCCTGGAGCCTGGGACCATGACGGTGGAACAGCGCCTCGAAGGCCGCGCGATCCCCATCGGTGGCGTACCGAGCCATGAGCTCCTCGTCGCTGGCCTCGGGCAGTGCCATGCCAGCGGCCTCCTCGTGCGGTCAAGACTCCGGGCGGGACCCGATGGTCGCACA
>JAERSX010000480.1 GCA_016845285.1 Deltaproteobacteria bacterium
GCCCCCAGCCCTCGCTGCCGTCGCCGTGGGCCTCGGCGGAGACCAGCAGGCCGGCGTCTTCCGGGGAGTCGAAGAGCTGGGTGTTGCCACCCACCTTCCAGCTCCGCGTCGCGGTCTCTGTGGTGCAGTCGACCTCCACCACCATGCCTCCCACGGAGACCCAGGCCTCCCGGTCCATGCGGTTCAGCGCCACGTAGAGCATGCCGTCTCGCTCCACGAGCTTGGTGGGCTCGGGTCCGTCCCCGTCGTCGTAGGCCGACAGGTCGACTGTGCCCGTCAGAATGCCGGTCTCCGGGTCGTAGACGGCAAGGTGGTCGGTCTCGTACAGGCTCACGAAGAGCTTTCCGTCGCAGAGGTCCACGTCCTGGGGGTTGGTGCTGGCGTCGCCAGCCACCGAGAACTCGTGCAACGGCACGTCCCATCTCCCGGGCTCGTAGACGCGGATGTTGTCGTAGCCGCCGCGGTTGATCTGGAAGATCCAGTCACCGTCCTGGACCACCAGCGGGTCTCCGGAGACGGCAGCCAGCTCGTCGGCGACGGACCAGTCGTCGAGAGCCACGGTCGCCAGGGCGCCCAGGCTGTAGTCCGATGCCACGGACGCCACGATGGCCTGGGGACCCGCGGCCCCTGAGTCGCCACCGGGACCCGATCCGCCCGGTGGCGGGCAGCCCGTCAACAGGAGGGTGAGTGGCAGGGAATGGGGGCGCATGGGGTCTCCGGTCTCAGCCGGTCCAGCGGACGGTGAGCAGCCAGGTGCGTCCTGGCAAGGGATAGCCGACGAAGTCGGAACTCGCCTGGATCACGCGGGCCTCGTCGTCCGGGTCGAGGGGGTTCTGAGGCACCACCTCGGTGGTGTTGTCGGTGAGGTTGAGGGCGCTCAGCTCGATGCTGGGCCAACGGGGATTTGCCTGCAGCCGGACGAAGGCGCTGTGCAGGGCTCGTGGGGGAGAGCGGTAGAAGTTGGGGGCGTCCCAGTAGTTGCCGTCCACCCACGTGAAGCTGTGGCCGACACGTACCAGCTCGCCATGGTGGACGGAGCTCTCCAGGCCCAGCTCGACGGTGGGAATGCGGGGCAGCTGCTTGCCCTCGACATCGTCGCGGGGTGTCAGGTTGCGCGAGATGGTCCACGACAGGGTTCCCCGCAGGTCCAGACGCTCGGCGAGCTCCAGCTCGGCGCTGCTCTCCAGTCCCTGCACCCAGGTCAGCCCGAGGTTGACGGGCACACTCGTGCGTTGGCCATTTTGCACCAAGGCGATGAGGTCTTCTGTGCGGCGCCAGAAGTGCGCCACGTCGAGCTGGCCTCGGAGCCAGGCCAGCTCGGGAAACGCATAGAGGGCGCCCACGTCCCAGGCCACGCCCCGCTCGGGCCTCAGCTCGGGGTTGCCGGCCACCGCCCCTCGATCGCCGAAGAGCTCGGTGAAGTCTGGCGGCCTCAGGAAGCGGCCCACGTTGGCCTTGAGTGTGAGGGCGGGCCAGGGCCGCAGCATTGTGCTGAGACGGGGCGTGAACGCCACCTCCGTGTCTTCGGATGCGGGAGTCACGGGCAGATCGGTCAGTGGGATCTCCCCGAAGGCCCGGTTGTCGATGCCTGTGAGCTGCAGTACCGGAGAGACGGAGAGACGGTCGGACCAGGTGCGCACCTCGGCGCTTGCCGCCACCGAGCCGGACAGGCGGCGGTTCGGGTCGCTCTCTGTGTCGGAGTAGAGGTCGACGACGCTGTGGGCGTCGCGTCGCACGTTCAGGGTCAGCCCGCCCAGCGACCACGGCCACAGGGGCAGCGCTGCGTGCGAGGTGGCACCCAAGGTCGAGAAGCGGGCCCGCTGCCACTCACTGCCGACGCCGATCTCTCCGGCGCGATCGTCGAAGGTCTCGACTCGCTGCAGCCACCAGCTGCGGGTGTCGAGACGCCCTCCGCCGAGACGTTGGTCGAGTCGTGCGACTGCCAGGTTTCGTGTGGTGTCGAGGCGAGCGGCGGCGGCGGGGCTGAGGGAGCTGCCGGCCAGGCCCTCCTGGCGGGCCAGCACGGCGTCCAGCAGGGTGAGCTGCCACCGGTCGTCGCCCCAGCGCAGGCGGCCGTGCACCGTGAGTTGTTGCTTGTCGTTGTTGCCTCGGTCCCGGAAGCGATCGTCGAGGCGCTGATAGGTGGTGCCGTTGTCGTCGAAGTAGCGGTAGTCGCCCTCGGTGGTGAAGGCCTCGGCGATGGCGAGGCCGTCGATGGGTCGACCCGCGAGGGTGCGGGAGTGGCCACCGCTGAGGTCGAGACGGCCGGTGCGGTGGCTCCCGCCTGTGAGGCGTACGTCGGGGGGCGGGGTGTCGTCGGGGCTCACGAGGTTGACCACACCACCGATGGGGGCGGCAGCCAGCGCGGCGGGTGCACCGCTTCGCCAGACCTCCAGCCGTCCGAAGGCGTGCAGGGGTAGCTCGGACAGGTTCACGACGTCGGCGCCGTCGGGGTTCAGCGGCACACCGTCCAGGAAGATCTGCACCTGCCGGAGCGACGAGCCGCGGATGCTCACCGCCGAGAAGTCACCGAGTCCGCCGAGCTGGACCACGGTGGTGCCAGCCACACGCTCCAGCACGCTCCCCACGTCGTCGCCGCTCGCCAGTCGGTTGTCGATGGGCACGACGGTGACGCTCGCCCCCGTGGTGCGGGGGTCGGGCCCGGTCGTGGCCTCGCCCTCGACCACGATCTCTTCGACTGCGGAGGCGTCCTCCTCGTCCCCATCCCTGTCCCCATCCCTGTCCCCATCCCCGTCTTCGGCGCCGCGGGCGATGCCGCTGGAGCAGCACAGCAGTGCGCCCATCACGAGGTGAGTGAAGCTGGCGATTCGAGGGTTCAGGGTTGTCTCCGCCGGGCATGTGGACGTGTCGACCGGCGGCGGACGACCCGCTCTTCATCCCCGAAGAACATGGGTTCGATCCGTCACAGGTCGGTCTCCTGGCTCCTGGTCGGATCCCGCCTCGGCCGTGCCGATCAGGCACGTGGGTGGGTCGCCAGTCACAGTGGCGGGGGCCGCGTCGGGCTTGCACCGACTTCCCGTGTCGTCGCCTTGAGAGAGAGCCCTCGGCGACACCTGTGCGGGTTTGATCCCAAAGTACGAGCCCTCGGGGTAGCGGTGCCGACAGGGGGTGTCAAGGCGTGGTTTGGCGTTTCCCCCTTCCCCTCGGGCCGGTCTCGGGCCAAACTACGGGTTGGAGTATGCCCCGATGAGCGTAAGTCGTGCCGTTGCCCTGCTGGCCTTGATGGGGGGTTGCTACCCAGAGGTGGAGCTCACTCCGCCCGGGGGACTGGGCTCTGCGGACGACACGGCCGGTGGCGACGAGGGTGGCGAGGGCACCGGTGACGATGGCGATGTGTTGGTGGGTGAGCTGTTGGTCTCGCCCGGCGAGATCGACTGGGGGCTGGTCTTCACCGGCTCGGTACAGAGTGAGGAGATCACCATCGAGAACGTGGGCGATGGCCCGACCGAGGTGGAGCTGAGCATGGGGCAGGGGGGTGATCTGCACTTCACCCTCGAGCCAGCGACCGCTGGCCTGGCGCCAGGGGAGCAGTCGTCCCATACGCTGACCTTTGCTCCGGAGAGCTACGACCCGGCGCTCTCTACCGAGGTGGTGGTCGAAGACGTGGTCTTCGAGCAGACGGCTGTGATCTCGGTCTCCGCGGTGATCCAGGTGGACAACGACGGCGACGGCGTGGGCAGCGAAGCCACCGGTGGTGAAGACTGTGACGACACCGACGCCAGTGCCTACCCAGGGGCCGAGGAGATCTGGTACGACGGAGCGGATCAAGACTGCGCCGGCGACGACGACTACGACCAGGACGGCGATGGCTACGCAGCGCCCGAAGGGGACGGTGACGACTGCGACGACACCGACGCCGACGTGTACCCAGGCGCTGAAGACGTCTGGTACGACGGTGTCGACAGCGACTGTGACGACGCCAGCGACTACGACGCGGACGGTGACGGCTACGTGGTCGAGGCCTACGGCGGTGGAGACTGCGACGACCTCGACGCCGACGTGAGCCCGGACGCCGAGGAGGTCTGGTACGACGGCGTGGACCAGGACTGCGACGACGCCAGCGACTACGACGCGGACGGGGACACCTACGACTCCGAGTCCTACGGCGGTGACGACTGTGACGACCTCGACGCCGCGGTCAATCCGGGTGCCACCGAGGTCTGGTACGACGGGGACGACGCCGACTGCGCAGGTGATGACGACTACGATGCTGACGGCGACGGAGGGCAGTCGGATGCCTACGGCGGCAGCGACTGTGACGACGGTGACGCCAACGTGTACACGGGGGCGACCGACACCTGGTACGACGGTGTCGACAGCGACTGTGACGGCGCCAGTGACTACGACGCTGATGGAGACGGCCACGACTCCGAGTCCTACGGTGGCGGAGACTGTGACGACGGGGACAAGAGCATCAGCCCTGATGCCACCGAGGTCTGGTACGACGGAGTCGACGGCGACTGCGACGACGCCAGCGACTACGACGCCGACGGCGACACCTACGACTCCGATGTCCACAGTGGTGACGACTGTGACGACGGCGATTTCTCGGTGAACCCAGCGGCGACAGAGATCTGGTACGACGGTACCGACCAGGACTGTGACGGCGCCAGTGACTACGATGCCGATGGGGACGGCTACGACTCCGAGGACCACGGCGGCGCCGACTGCGACGACAACGACGACGATGTGGGCGAGCCCACCGACGAGACCCTCAACTCGTCCGACGACGACTGTGACGGTACCATCGACAACCTGGCGGTCTCAGATGCCGCGACTGGTGTGCTCTATGGCTACGAGACCGAGCACGAGCTCGGTCATCGGGGCAGCATGGGCATGGTTGGCGATGTGGACGACGACGGCGCCGTAGATCTCGTCATCGCCACTCGGGCCATCGACGAGGGCTACGCCTGGGTGGTGGACGGCACGACGGCCATGAGAGCCTCGGGTGGCATCGACGCCTCGTACTCGGCCATGGTCGAGGGCGATCACTCGGCCCGAGCCCTCGGCTATGTGCTCAGTCCCTCGGCCGATGAGGACGGCGATGGTGTGGTGGAGCTGCTCGTGGGCGGTAGCTCCACTCACTGGTACTACACCAGCTACGGGCGCTCCTTCCTGTACAGCGGCGGCACCAGCATCTCGGGCACCCTCGACATCGACCAGTACGACGCGGCCTTCACCGGCGACAGCTCCAGCGACAACATGCGCCTGGCGGGTCTCGCCGACGTCGACGGCGATGGGTTCGCCGAGGTTGTGGCGTCGAGCCGCTACGACAGCAGCTGGGACTCGTCCGACTGGCGTCCGTACCACGGCAACGTCGCCGTCTTCGGGGGTGGCAGCCTGACCTCCGCCTCGGACCCCCGCTACGATCCCGCCCTCTCCGACCACGCCTTCGAGGGCACCAGCGGCTACGACTACCTGGGCAATTCGCTCATGTTGGCCGACCTCGACGACGACGGGTACGCCGACATCATCGCCGGTGCACCGGGTGACGACGACGGCGCCACCGATGCCGGTGCGGTGTACATCTTCACCGGCAACAGCTCCTTGAACTGGAAGACCGATGCCGACGCGGCCGGGGCCATCAAGATCACCGGCGATACGGCCAGTGATGGGCTGGGCTCCGACACCATCCCGTCGGCCGGTGATGTCGATGGAGACGGCAAGCTCGATCTGCTCATCGCCGTGGAAGACGTGGGCGAGGCCTGGTTGTTCCTGACGGCGGGTGCGCTGGGATCGAGCCCCTCGGCGTCGAGCGCCGATCATGTGTGGTCGGGCACGGCCGGTGACTTTGCCTCGGCGGCGTGCATCGACTCCGACCTCGATGGCGATGGAGCCGA
>JAERSX010000481.1 GCA_016845285.1 Deltaproteobacteria bacterium
TCCTCGTCATCTTCGCCGCTGGAGGCTGGGACGTGAGCTACGCGCTCTGGCCATTCTTCGACTACGACAACGTCGACGTCGACAGCGGGCTGGCCCCGGGCAAGGCCGGCAACCACGACTTTGTCGACATCGAGGCCTACCCCTCGGTCCGCCAGTTCTACGAGAATTGGGGCCACCAGACCTGCGCACTGCACGGCTTCGAGGTGCCCAGCATCACCCATGGTCGGTGCCAACGCCTGCTCTTCACCGGCCAGTCCGCCGCTCAGGCCGACGACTTCGCAACCATCATCGGAGCGCATGCCGCCGACAACTTCCTGCTCCCCCACACCGTGCTCAGCGGCTTCGCCTACACCCACAAGCACGGCACCCACGTGGTGCGCGCCGGCCTCGGCGGACAGCTCACCGACCTCATCTCTGGCGCCAACCTCACGTCGACCGGCTTCGTCAGCGCGTTGCCCAGCGACGAGTACTCCGACGCCGTCAACGAGCTCCTCCACAAGCGTGCCAAGGCCCTCGAGTCGAGCGCGCCGCTGGGTACTGGCGCCACCTACGCCAGCGAGCACGCCAGCGTCCTCGACACCATCGACGGCCTCGACACAGCTGCCTTCGAGGCCCGCATGTCGCTCACGAGCTTCGCCGAGCAGGTCGAGAGCGCTGTCCGCCTGCTGAGCATCGGCTACAGCCGGGTGGTCAGTGTCGAGCACCTGGGCGCTGACAAGACGACCTGGGACGAGCACACCTACATCGAGTCCACGGCCGACCACTTCGGCGAACTCTATGAGGTCCTCGACAACCTCCTGACCACGCTGAGCACCACCCCGGGCAACGTCGGCGACACCATGCTCGACGAGGTCACCGTGGTCGTGCTCTCCGAGATGGGCCGTCACCCCAAGCTCAACGCCTACGGCGGCAAGCACCACTGGACCTTCACCTCAGGGCTGTTGCTCGGCTCGGGCGTCACCGGCGACCGCATGATCGGCACCTACGACGACGACATCCTCGGCCAGCCCATCGATCTGGCCACCGGCGAGATCAGCGAGTCGGGCGAGTTGATCAGCTGCGAGCACATCGCCAGCACCCTGCTCGCCCTGGCCGGCGTCGATCCTGGCGAGTACTTCGCCGAAGGCGCGACCATCGAGGGCGTCCTCACCTGAAGGGGTGGGGCGGGCCGCCCTCCTACTTGTCCATGCCCCGCTTGTAGTAGACGATGTAGCTGCCGTCGGACATGAGCACTGGCGACACGTCCGCCACACCACCGTGAGAGACCCAGGTCTCCTTGTCACGTTCGTCCGCCGTGGAGGTCCTCTCGTTGAAGCCGTAGGTCACCAGGCCCACGTTCGTGCCAGAGTGGGTGAAGACCTCGATCTGGCCGTCATTCTCACAAGCTCCAATGCCCGATCCGGGCACCGTCTTGTTCGACGCCTTGGTCCAGGTCAGCCCGTCGCTGGACGTGGCCACCGCGCTCTCGTCCGTCCGGTAGTTCGACATGAACATGAACCAGGTGTCGCCTGCACGCACGACCTCGACGTTGTCGGTGCTCGTGATGCGGATCCCGTCATCCATCTCGAAGTTCACGCCGTCGCTCGACGTGGCCGAGTAGATCGTCGCCTCCCGCTCGTTCCCCTTGATGGTGTTCATGAAGTAGATGCGCAGCTCTCCGCTCTCGAGCTGCACCACCGAGGCGTCCGCGATGTGGCCAGCCTCGATGGACTTGTCGTCGAGGCTGACGGTCTTGGGCGAGCCGAAGTTCACACCGTCGGTGGACGACACCATCTTTGCGCTCGTCTTGTCCGAGCCCGAGCCGAACTCGCTGAAGTCCACGTAGTACAGCAACACCGAGCCACGCCGGTAGGAGCCCACGGCACGAGTCAAGCGGATGGCGTCCGGCGACTCTGCGTGGTCCATCACCCTCTCGGTGCCCTTGGCGTTCCCGTCACTGTCGAAGGCGGTGCGGAAGACCGCGTTGGCGCGGGCACTGCCGCCCGGGCCCGTGGAATCGCCCGAGGGTCGGCCCGCGCCCGGCGGCGGCGCGACCTGGCCCCCATTTCCGGCCTTGCCACCCTTGCCACCCTTGCCACCCTTGCCGGCCTTGATGGCCTTGATGGCCTCGACCGCCTTGACGTCCTGGCCAGCCTTGCCGCCCTTTCCTGCTCGATCGGGCGGCAGCTCGTGGGCCGGCGGTGCCTGACTGGCATCGGGGGTGCTCCCGGGACCGGGCGGCTCATCGGCGCCGAGCTCGCAGGCCGCGATCAACGACAGCAGCACGGGAAGGGCGAGGGCCAGCAGCGAGCTGGAGGGGCGGGACGCCATGGTCGGTCCTGGGTCAGGAGGTGGACGGACATCCACGGGAGCTCATTCATCGGGTGCTGTCGAGATTACCGCTCCGTCGGGGCTACACCTGGGAGACGATCCGTCGAGCAGCGCGCGTCAGGCCTCAGTAGCACCCGTCGTCGTCGCAGGTGAACGACGCCGAAGAGCCCCAGGTGTAGTCCCCGACGTCCTTGAAGTGGCCGTCGCTGGGTCGGTTGTCGGAGAAGTCGGTGCTCGTCACCGTCAGCTCCAGCGTGGACGTCGAGTCGTCCAGGTAGATCCCCCCCCCGGTGGAGGTCACGACGTTGTTGGCGAAGGTCGAGTCGGTGATCTCGGCCCGTGTCCAGCCGATCAGACGCAGACCAGCCCCGTTGTTCCCTGAGTGCCCATCGAAGCTCACCCTGTCGAGGGACAGCCTGGACTGCATCGAATTGAGCCCGGCCCCATAGGGTGCCTCGTTGGTCTCGAACTCGGTGTCCGTGAAGGTGACGTCCGCGCCCGAGTACAGCATCACGCCGCCGCCCGAGTCGTACGTGATGTTGCTGTCGAAGCGGCAGGAGTCGACCGTCGCGGTGGAGCTCGAGAAGAAGGCGCCACCACCGAGGTCGGTCGCCTCGTTGGACTCGAAGACCACGCGGGTGAGGGTCAGGTTCGCATCCCCCGCGTACAGACCACCTCCCCGTTGTCCCTCGTTGAGCTGAAGCAGCAGGTCCTGGAGGATGGTGCCGTTGTATCCCTGGACGTACACGCCACCCCCGTACGACTCATCGTTGGTGTCGCCGTTGAGGAGGCTCAGGTCCCGGATGGTCACGTCGTCGGCCTGGACAGCGATGACCCGCGCGTTGTCGTCGGCGTCGAGGATGGAGGTCTCGCCAGCACCGCGCACGACCACGTCCGACGCACTCACCTCGAGCCAGGTCGTCCACTGGCCAGGGCAGACCCACAGGGTCCCGGACTGGGTGATCTCCACCGCACCGGCCAGGGTGCCCGTCCAGTCGGTCTCGGTCCCATCACTCGCGACGAACCAGGCGGTGCCAGCCAGGTCGTCCTCGTCAGACGACGTCCACGAGGTGTCGCTGTCGTTCTGGATCCCGTCGCAGCGCTCGGTCGCGCCCGGGAACACCCACGCGTTGTCGTCGTCCGAGTCGGCGGACTGGGTCCAGCCGTCTTCGGGCTCACAGGTCTGCACCGGGTCCACTCCGGCGCCGTCTCCATCGGCATCGGTCGTGTACCAGGTGGCCCCGACCAGGCTCTCGTCCTCGCTGTCGATGGCGCCGTCGCAGTCGTTGTCGATCTCGTCGCAGACCTCGTCCGCATCCGGGTGGACCTCGCCGTTCCCGTCGTCGCAGTCATCATCCGAGGCCCAGCCGTCCCCGTCCCCGTCGGTGTCGGTGTCGGTGTCGGTGTCGGTGTCCGCGTCCGCGTCGGCGTCCGCGTCGGCGTCCGTGTCGGTGTCCGAGTCAGCGTCCGTGTCGGCGTCCGTCTCCTCCTCGCAGTCCGGGGACCCGGAGCATCCGGGGTCGCGGCAGTCGAAGAAGCCGTTCGCGTCGTTGTCGGCGCCGTCGGTGCACTCACCGGGCGCATCTCCTTCGATCGAAACACAGGCCAAAAGGAACAAGAGCATGGTCAACAGTACCCCGACATCCACTAACCAACCAACGTCTCGGTACAGGTCTTCTTCACGCTCAAAACCTCCATTGGTTCGATAGTTTCATGTGGCTCAGTCCATCCCAACTCCAGGAGTCGGCGGAACGCCGGGTCCGGACCGCTGCGACACAGAGAGGCCCCCTCGAGGGCATCAGTCGAGGGCAGCCGAGACCACCTTGGCGTTGGGAACGTAGTCGCCAGGGTCGACATCCCCCAGCGCGAGCACCGTGGCCACGAGATCGTCAGCCGACATCAGATCACCCGACTCCGTGAGCTCCCCGGTGTCGAAGTCGAGGGTCTGGCCCACCAGGTACTCGTCGAAGGCACCCACCGTGGTGCCACCGCGCACCCCTGCGCCCATGAGCAGGGCCGAGGTGAAGGTCCAGTGGTCCTTGCCTCCGCTCGAATTGAGTTGAGGGAATCGGCCCATCTCGGAGATGAAGACGACGGTGGTCTCCTCGGCCAGCGTGCCACCGGCCGAGCCAGGGGTGACGTCGAGGTAGTCCAGGAGCTGGAGCAGGACCGAGAAGCTGCCCTGGAAGAGCGCGGTCTGCTTGGCGTTGGTGACGTGCGTGTCCCAGTTGGTGCCCTCGGCCCCCAGGAGCTCGACCATGACCGAGCGGGAGAGGCCGGCCGCGAGCAGGTCGGCGGCCGCCTTCACCTGGCCGCTCTCGGAGGTGTCGGAGAGATCGATGCCGTCGAGCTCGGTGCCGAGCCGTCCGACCCCCTCCAGGGAGGCCAGCCGCCCCTCGTAGAAGCGTGCAGCCTGGCCCGAGAGCCCGCTGCCAGCGGCGACCGCAGCGCTCCGTTCGCGCACCACGGCGTCGACAGCCGCCTCCACGCCAACATCCAACAATGCAAGGTCCACGTCCGAGCGATGCAGGGCCGAGCCAGCCACGAGCCCCTGGAACTGGCCTTCCCCACCCAGACGTGCGACCGCGCCAGCACTGTCGCCAGCGTAGACCGGACCCGAGAGGACCATGTGGGGCAGGGCGGGCGAGTCCACGGCATGCGCCCCGAGGATGGCGCCCATGTCGTCGATCTGCACGTCGCTGCCGCCGCACATGATCAGCTTGCGGCAGCGGTCGTGGGCCACGCTGGGAACCTCCACGCCGTTGAGCAGGCAGATGCGATCGCCGTAGTTGGCGAACAGTCCGTCCACGGCGTCCTGGTCGGGATGGCTCACCCAGGACATGCCGTTCTGCTCGGCCAGCACGGCGCCCTCGGGGATGTCCACGTGCTCGCTGTCGAAGAGGGGCGCATACGCGTGGAGGGGGTCCCAGCCACCTCGGGCAAAGAGGAAGATGAAGCGACGCGACGCGGCGTCGACCGCGCGAGCGGGGCGGCTGGGCAGGGCCGCGGCCAGCGCACCGCCACCCACGAGCTGACCGAGGCGACGGCGGGTGAGCTTGGGGGGACGGCGCATCAGTAGGACACGAAGAGAGGGTCTTGGAGGAGAGCGGTCAGGGTGGCCTGCCAGGCGATGTCCTCGCCAGCCACATCGTTCACGGCGGACCACAGGTCGGCGTAGGTCGCCAGCACCTCGGCGTCGGCAGGGAGGGCGGTCAGCCGCCACCAGATGTCCGCGAGACGCTCGTCGAAGGCAGCATCGCCCGGCACAGTGCCCGGAGTCACGCCACCCAACAGGGTGTCTCCACCGTCGCCCAGGTGCTCGGCGACCGTGTAGGCCGCGGCGCCTTCGGCGAAGCGCTTGGTGGTGAGCGCGTGGCCCAGCGAGGGTTCGAGGACGGGAATCGTGGTGTGGAAGCCGTCGACCCCACCCAACTGGATGCGGTATCCCCAGGTGTCGCTGTCGAGCTGGTCGTAGCCGACGTAGGTCCAGCGGAACCCCGTCAGCTCCTCGACGGAGGCGGCGAGCTGGGCCGGCGACAAGGGCCGGACCACGAACTCACGGGCGCGGGTCTCGTCCGAGGCGAACTCGGAGAAGCCACCCGCGCGGTAGGCCGGCGTGTCGGTGATGGTCTCGATCATGGGCCAGACACGACCCTCGGCATCGACCAGGCTCTCCAGAGCGGAGAGCAGGTCGTGGCGGTCGGTGGACTCGGTGGGGCGACGCAGCAGCAGACCGGTGAAGGTCTCGGCGGCGCAGGAGTAGTAGCGAGGGTCACGGCTCAAGGCCTGACCCACGTCGCCCAGCCCGCTCACTGGCTCGCCCCAGTAGGCCATGGTGACCTCCAAGGTGGGCTCGCCCTCGACCTCGCGCTCGGGGTGGTAGCGCTCCATCTCCTGCACACCGCCCCCGGACACCCAGCGGAAGCCGAACAGCGTGGCGGCCAAGGGCTCGACGGTGGCGTGACAGGCCAGGCAGCTCGCGTCCGTGCGAACCATCTCGGCGACGGTGTCCTTGTCGAGGAGCGCGGCCGCGTTCTCGAAGGAGACATCGCGGGCCAGCAGGTCCTCGCAGGTCAGCAGCTTGGAGATGGCCGCCGCCCGAGAGCGCTGAAGGTTGAAGTCGTCGGTGACGTAGCGCCACCACAGACCGTTGGACGCCAGAACACCCGCAGCCGGTCGCCCGTCGGTCCAGGTCACCGGGTGCCAGCCGGTCTCGCCCTCTGGGTAGCCCTCGACGGGCCAGAGCGCGGCGGTGATCTCGGTGGCCATGGTGTGGTCGGCGGTCACCACCTCCGACCAGCGGCGGTCCTCGAGGATGACGCGGGCCATGAGCCGCAGGGGTTCCTGACCGATGGAGCGCTTCCAGGCGTAGTCCTGGTCGGCCTCGAGGAGGTAGGCGTCGTACTCGACGAGGTAGTAGTCCGGCGTCGTCAGGAAGTGCTCGGCCAGGAGCTTGACGAGCTGCTCCTCGGTGTGGGAATCGGCCTGGAAGGCCGCGCGGAGCTCCGCAAAGGCGGCGGGATCGGCCTCGACCTGGGCCATCTCGTCCACCGACGGCAGGATGCCGCGCAGATCGAGGGAGAGTCGGCGGAGGAGCCGCGCACCCTCGAGGGCCACAAACTCACTGTCGGCAGCGGACCCGATGCCGGAGTCACCCGAGTCGCTGGAGTCGTCGTGGGAGTCGTCGTGGGAGCCATGGTCCACGGGTACGGTCGCCGGACCGCGGTCCGGGGCACAACCTGCCAAGGCCATGTACAACAGGAGTGGCCTCACGGAACCACCTCCTGCTCGGCGTAGGCGACGAGAACATCGCGGAAGGTGTCCAGCTCGACGCAGACCTCACCCAGCTCGAGCTCTTCCTGCCAGGTCACATCAAAACAGGGCGAGCAGTCGCCGTGGGTCACGAGGTAGTTCCAGCTCGCGTCCGGCTGGCGGAGGCGGATGGTGCCCTCGGACGGCGTGCCCGGGCAGCTGCCGTCTGAAAACACCAGTCGATCGAAGGAGATGGCGTAGTCGCCCGAACCCCAGGCACCGGAGATGGCGACCGAGTGGGGGCCACCCGGGACGACCACGACCTGGACCCGAGCCGTCGAGCTGACACCCTGGGACAGCCAGGGGATCTCGGACTCGGAATAGACCCAGCTCCCCGACACGAAGTGCTGCCACTCGCTGACCTCGCCGTCCTCGGTGTAGACCGTGCGCTCCGAGGAGCCCGTGCCCACGTAGCGGTGGCCCTCGGGGGTGGAGTAGACGAAGTCCGCCAGGGTGAAGCCCTCGATGGAGCGGTCACGTTCTCCCTCGGCCCCGAGCGCGCCTGCGTACCAGCGGGCCACCCCTGAGTAGGTGTAGCCAGACAACGAGGTGCAGGTGGTGCCGTTGTCTCCGAAGGCCACGTCCTCGCCAGGACAGTCGGAGTCACCTTCGGCCATGAGCGCCAGGTAGTCGGGCATGAGCTGATGGGGGCCGACGTCGCCCAGGAACTCGACGTGGTCGGTCAGCAGCGCACCCAGCTCCGCGGCCGTGTGCGCCGGGCTGGACGCCTCGCCAGGGTTGCCCCAGACCCCCGAGTCCCAGGAGAGATCGCTCCCGTCGTCTCCGTCAGCGGTCTGCGTGTCGTCGGAGCCGCTGCCATCCTCACCGGCGGGGACCTGCCCAGTCGGGGAGAGGCCGCCGATACCGGTGCTCCGAGTACAACCCAACAACCCGTTACCCAGCAGCCCCAAAATCAACCACGGCCACACGAGCCGCCAGGGCGCTGGTTGAGACACATCAGATTCCAGCTCAAATTTAAGAGCCAACCACGACTCTCATGGCAGATTACCACGCTCCTACAACAGGGTAGAGTTCCCCGCACCCCTTGATTCCCGCTGAGGCCTACCTATAGCCCTCGGCTGTGCTCGGGCCGAAGCTGGATGCCGCCGGCCAGGGCCAGGTCGATGACCTCGACGATGCGAGGCCCATCAGCCGGCAGGGTGCCGCCCAGAGGCAGGTAGTTGCTGGCATGGTTGGTGCGGAACATGGCGCGGGTTGGACGGGCCTCGTCCACGAAGGTGCGGAGCTCACCCAGCAGACCGGCCGTGTCGGGGAGCGTCCAGCCGCGCCGCTCCATGGTTCGAGCCAGAGGCGTGCCCGGCACCACCGTGAGCGTGAGCGCCGCGAGGTACTCGGGGTCCATGGCGGTGGCCAGCCGGGCACTGCCGTGGGCGTGCTCGGCTGAGCGCGCCACGCCCCCTGCACCCAGCAGGAAGATGGCGGAGACCTTGATGCCGGCGGCACGGGCGAGGCGCGAGCCCTCCACGTGCTGGTCGAAGACGTATGGATCCTCTCGCGTCACTCCAGAGGGCCGAGGCTGCTTGGCGAGCTGCCGCAGGGTGAGCTCGTCACCGCTCTCTGGCCCGATGTAGACCAATGACAGGCCGGCCTCGCGCAGCTGCCGGAGCCGGTCCACCCCCTTGTCGATGAGGTTGCTGGCCATGGCGTAGCAGCTCACCTGGCGCAGCCTCGGGAAGGCTGACCGCAAGGCCGCGAGGATGGGCATCCACGTGGCGAGGTCCATGACCAGGGCGTCACCATCGGCCACGAACACCTTCTCCACCCGATGTCCGTAGATCTCCCCAGCACTGTCGATGTCGGCCAGGATCTCGTCGAGGCCCCGCACGCGGAACTGCTTGCTCCGATACATGTGGCAGTAGGTGCAGTTGTTCCAGGAGCACCCGATGGTGGCCTGAATGATGTAGCTGCGGGCTTCACTGGGCGGGCGAAAGAGGGGCGGCTCGTAGCGCATGGGCCCATGCCTATCGAGCTGAGCTCCCAACCACGACGTAGAGGTCCTCGCATGAGGTGAGACAGGCCCGAATTCCGTCGGATCACACCCGCGCCCCTCCAACGCCCTCAGCTGGCCCCAGGGCTTTCATGGCCACATCCGATGTCCCTTCCGAGCCTACGACCCACCTTCGATGCAGACAATTCAGACCAATGGTCACACATGGGTGTTGTGTTGAATCGCTGGGTTTGTTTATAATGAGACACCCACCGATTACGTCGAATTTTTCATACCGAATCTTCGCCAAGAAGGTTGACGCAGTGCTGCTTGCACTCGGTACCCCCGTACCGGCCAAGCATACTGACACCCCCGTCACCGGTCCCCCAACTCTACAAGACCCCCAACAAAACAGGGTTTTCGTTTGTCTACGGTCAACGGCGCCAGCTCGAAGACCCCTGAGTGGCTTCGCCAGAAGTCCACGGATCAGAGGCCGATGGCTGGCGTCTCCGTCGAGGCGACCGCGCTCTTCGCACACGCCTGGTCCGGGTTCCTGGATCGGCTGGAGGCTCGCCCTCCCGCCACCCAGCGCATGTTGTTGGAAATACTCGAGAGCTGGCGTCCCCGTGTGGGCAGCGACCCATCCACCTTGTTCCTGGGCGTGCACGGCTCGCCCGCCTTCGAGATGATCTGCTGGGTGGCCGAATGTGCAGGGCAGAAGCCGGATGCTGCCGAGACACGGGTGGCGGCCGACGCCATGCTGGTGCTCTACTTCGCCGTACGCATCCAAGACGACATCGTCGACGACAACGCCGATCCGCTCGGCGCCTACCTCCAGCAGGTACTGACAGCTGAGGCACTGGCCGATCTGGCGCGGATCGCGGATGCCGACGCGCTGGCTGAGGTGGCGGAGACACTCGCAGCCTTCTCTGAGGCCGCGCTCCTCGACGCCCGAGCACGCATGGATCCGTCGGGACCCACCGGCGTGGCCTTGTCGTGTCAGGGCCACAAGTACCTCCCCCTGTCGGTGCCCCTGTTGGCACTCGCGCCACCGTCCATGCGGACCAGCGTGCGAGAGGTCGTCATCAAAGCGGGTGACGCCTTCCAGCTGACCAACGATCTACTCGGCCTCAAGGGCGATCTGGCCCGCGGCCTGTCGAGCCCGGCCCTGGCCGAGCTCTCCCTGAGGCCCGGTGAGCACGGAGCCGCTGACATCGCACCCGCCGTGCGGCGCGCCCTCTCGAACGGCCGCTGGAAGGCCCTCCACGATCAGGTCGACGAAGCGTACGTGCGTGCGTGGGACGAAGCTGGGGAGCTGCAGGCGCCGCGCCTGCGAGACCTCTTCGGCGCCCGCATGGGTGCGCTCCAACAGCGCCAGCGCGTGTGGGCCATGAAAGCGCGCTTCGGGGCCCGGCGCGTCGTCCTGGACGTCGAGCTCACGCGGGAGTGCAACCTCCGCTGCCCAAACTGCTTCGTGTTCGCCCAAGAACCCGACCTGCGCCCCGGACACCTTCCGGCCCTGTCACCCTCGCTCGTCCATGAGGTCATCGAGGAGCTCTCCGGCTACGACGGCACCCTTCACCTGACCGGTGGCGAACCGCTGGCGTGGCCAGGTGTGTGGGACGCCATCAGCCACGCCGCAAGCCTGGGCATCCGCCGCCTGACCATCAACACGAACGCCACCCTGCTCAACGACGAAGCATGCGCGCACCTGGTCGCCAGTGGGATGCACGTCACCTTGCTGGTCTCCATCGACGGCCCCCCCGGCACCCAGGACCGAGCGCGCGGACGTGGCCTCGAAGAGGTCGCCCTGGCTGGCATTCGCCGCGCACGGGCCGCTGGGCTGAAGGCCGTGCCCGCCACCATCCTGTCCGACGAGCTCGCTCAGTGGGGCATCGACCGATGGTACGAGTGGCTGAGCGAACAGCTTGGACCGCACCCGGGCCTCGTCCTCTGGCCACTGTTCCAGCAGGCGGTGCCCACACGGCCCGGCGTGGGCGTGATGCTGTCGACGGCGAGCACTCACCTGGCAGCCCGTCATGTGGCCACCCTCATGCTGGCTGGCGAGTCCGTGGTCGTGGCCGACTACCCCGTGATCAACCCCTTGCTACAAGGTCACGGCGTCCCCGAGAGCGAGCTCTGGCAGTGCGAGGCGGGCCGCAACCGCCTGTGCGTCCAAGCCGATCGCACGATCACGCCCTGCCACCCCTTCCGCCACGAGCTGGCGCGTGTCGAGGCCGGCAGTGTCAACGGCTTCATCACGCGTGTCCTCGCACTCGAGACCTCACGGCGCCTGGGCGACCGAGACCACGACGGCTGTCGCGTCTGTCCCGAGCGTGCGGTCTGTGGCAGCTGCCAGGCAATCGTAACTTCCCGCGGTCTCCCGCTTTTCGCCCACGACGGTCACTGTGTCGACCTGCTCGCCAGCGCCGACACCACGAACCGCACATTCCAACCCGCAACACCCTGACCTTATGTCACCCGAGGAGAGCCATTATGCCCATCCGCTCGTTCTACACCGAGAGCCCCAGTTACGGATGCAACACCGATATTTTCCTCGACAAGGTCGGCTCGGACGAGAGCTTTGCCCAGAGTGCCTACTATGCAACCGCCGATAGCGACGAGAGCATCGCCGCCCGAGGGGCCGCCCTCAAGAGTCTCACCTCCGGGGAGTTCGAGCTCACCCAATTTGAAGCAGAGCAGCTGGTCGTCATTTTCGATGCAGCGGTCGATGCCAGTAGCCTCGATCGATCTCATCCAAATACGCCAGATCTTGCAAGTTGATGTAAACACTTGACAATCGGGCGTCTATTGCTCAGGACCGTACTCGTACTCGTCCTGGCTTTGGACATCCTGCTGTTCGTCAGCGCAGGAATTGCCCTCTCTGGCTCGCGTGGCCTGCCCTTCGAGGTGGAGGTGGGCACGGCCGAGTGTCCCTGGGTCGCCGGCAACACCGGCGCCTGCGTGGACTCCATCGGCGGTGTCACCCTCGACGACACCTCGTTGATCCGCGAATTCGCCTACCTCTCGCTCGAAGACCTGAACCGGTGGGCCGAGGATCAGGCCCTCCTCCATCAGCGACTCAGACACCCGACGGTGGAGGTGGTGCTCGACGGGCAGCCGGTGCAGCTGGCCACACAGCAAGCCGGCTGGCGAATCGGTCCCATCTTCGGGGGAGGCTTCGCCAGCCTGGTGCTCGTGGGGCTCGGGGCCTTCGTGCTCCTACGGCGACCCAGGCTGCCAGAAGCGCGCTCGCTCTTCTGGATGTGTCAGGGCATCGTCCTGGCCCTGGTTCCCACCCTGGTGAACAGCCTGCGAGCCGTGGCCTTCAGCCCCGACGCTGCCTGGCTGCTCTATGGCGTGAACATGACGGGCCTGGTGCTCGGCAGCAGCGCCGCCCTGCGCCTCGTGGGCGTCTACCCTCGCGACATCCTCGGCCGGCACACTCGCCGCCTCACCCTGCACACACCACTGCTCCTCGGGGCTGCAAGCCTGATCGCCGAGGCCGCTGGCGTCTTCGGAGCCGCCCTCGGCTACACCGCCCTGGCCATGACGCTCACCGTGGCCTTGTTCGTGGTGGGCCAACGCAGCGCCCTCGCCCACCAGCAGCGCATGCAGAGTCGTTGGTTGCTGTGGGGCCTCGCCATCCCCGCCACCGCCTTTGTGTTGATCCGCACCCCCTACGTCCTGGGGC
>JAERSX010000482.1 GCA_016845285.1 Deltaproteobacteria bacterium
GAGCTGGACAGGGAGACTGATGATTCCTGTCCTATCGAGACACAGACTCGGATCTGGCGCATGAGCAACGCATGGCGAAAGAACATCAAGCTCTTGTGGCGAAGTGAGCCGCAGCTCGTTGAGCCACCACCGCATCCATCCAACTCAGCGATCGCCGACCTCGTCGGTCGGGTCTGCTCGTGAAAGCGACCCCGCCGCTATCCTGCCGCCCATGCGCTCCCTGCCACCCCTGAGCTTCCCGGCCTCGCCCGACGACTTCCCGGCCGAGCTGCGTCGCCGCGTGGATGCCTACTTCTCGGAGCGGGGCATCTCCAAGAAGGCCAACCTCGAGATGTGGACCAAGTGCGCGTCGGTGGCGTTGGCCACGGTGGGGTCCTACGCGCTGCTTCTCACCGCCGAGATCTCGCCATGGAGCCGGCTCCTCATCTGGGGAGCGCTGGGCTTCTGCATGCTGCAGGTCTCCATCGGGATCGCCCACGACGGCACCCACAACGCCCTGTCCGCCGACCGCCGGGTGAATCGCTGGCTGGGCCGGCTCTTCGACGTCATGGGCATCTCCACCTTCGCCTGGCCGACGAACCACCTCGCGAGCCACCACGCCGGCCCCAACGTTGGCGTCTACGACGCTGCCATCGACAGCAACCCCGCGCTGCGGCTCCACCCCGAGGCCCCCCTGGGGCCGGCCCATCGCGTCCAGTGGCTCAGCTTCCCCCTGCTCTACGCCATGGCAACGCTCCAGAAGTGGTTCTTCCTCGACTACTTCACGATGATCCGCGGACGCATCGGGGCGGCTCGGGTGCCTCGCCTGTCGCCCGGCCAGTGGGCGCTCCTCACCGGGAGCAAGCTCGGTGTGTACACGTACGGGCTCCTCGTGCCGCTGCTGGTCCTCGACGACCCCGTGATCTTCGTGCTCGCCGGCTTCCTCTGCATGCACGTGGTCGCGGGCCTCTCGGTGGGGGTGATCTTCCAGGTCACCCACCTCGCGGACTCGGTCAGCTTCGTGGAGCCAGGCTCCGACGGCGCCATGCCCCTGGACTTCACCCGCCACACCTTCGCCACCACCTCGGAGTTCTGCCGCAAGAGCCGGCTGGCCAACCACCTCTGCGGCGGGCTCAACGTGCACGTCACCCACCACCTCTTCCCGGACATCTGCCACGTCCACCTGCCCCAGCTCACCGACATCGTGAAACAGACCGCCGAGGAGTACGGCGTGGCCTTCCACAGCTACCCCACGGTCTGGGCCGCCCTGGCCAGCCACAGCCGCCGCCTGCACCACCTCGGACGGGTCGGCCGTGCGCCGGTCCTCCGTCCCAGCTGAGCGACCGCCCACCCGTTGGCCCCGAAGACCCGCCAGAGCAGGTAGCGCCAAGGCAGCCAGGCTCTTCGCTGTGAGCCCCGGCGTCCTGCACGCCCCGGGCGCACCAGGGCTGGGAAGGTCCCCTCAGTCGACGAGGAGAGGCGATGCATCCCAACCGCCTATGCTCGACCGGCGAGGTGGTGCCCAATGAAGCTGCTCAACGGCTTGCTCTTGGTGCTCAAGAGGCCCCGTAGCGGCGCTGTGGTGATTGCCCTCGCCATGCTCCTCGCCTCACCAGCCGCCTTCTCACCGCTCGTACTCGACGATCAGTTCTTTCAGATCAAGATGGATCCAGAGCTCGACCTGCCAGGGGTCGATCCCGATGAAGGTCTCTTCGTCTTCTGCTCTGGCGATCCCGGCCAGCGCACCGCGCTGATGGAGGAGGGTCTGTTCCCATGGTGGACGGCAGATGGGCATGTGTCGGCCTTCTGGCGCCCCCTGTCAGCGGCGACACACCATCTGGATCAGCACCTCTGGCCCGGTGACGCCCTCCTCATTCACGTCCACAGTCTCCTCTGGTTTCTGCTCCTCCTGGTGCTCCTCCACCACCTGTACCGACGCTTCCACCCCACGGGGGTCGCGGCCCTCGCGCTGGCGCTCTACGCCTTTGACGACAGCCGGGGCTGGGTGCTCCATTTTGCTGCCAATCGCAACGCACTCATCGCTGCGGTCTTCGGGGTGCTGGTGCTGATCGCGCACGATCGATGGCGCCGGGACGGGTGGAGGCCCGGGGCCTGGTTGGGCCCCCTGCTGTTGGGGGCTGGGTTGCTGTCCGCTGAGCTGGCGATCACCACCACCGGCTTCCTGTTTGCCTATGCCATCACCATGGATGAGGGCCGCGTCCGTGACCGGCTGGGGCGCCTGATCCCCTACGCCCTCGTGGTCGCTCTGTGGCAGACCCTCTACCGCAGCCTGGGCCATGGTCTGGTGGGATCAGGCACCTACATTCATCCCCTGACGGACCCGCTCCAGTTTGCCAGTCAGCTCATGGAGCGCGCCCCACGCCTGGCGCTGGCACAGCTCACTGGGCCTCCAGCTGAATGGAGTAGCTTCAAGGGGGCTCATCTGGCGGGTGAGCTGACCTACCTCGCCTGGATGGTCATCGTCGGCTTCGGGGTGCTGATCTGGCCCTTGCTCAAGCGCCGACCAGTGACTCTCTTCTGGGTGGTGGGGGCAACCCTCGCGTTGATCCCCGTGGCTGCACCTCCCCCGATGGATCGACTCCTCGTGTTCGTGGGCATCGGCGCGGCCGGCGCCCTGGCGAGCCTCTTTGCCGATGCCGCCCAGAGGCCCAGCTCCATCTTTCGTCGGGGCGCAGTCGTGCTGCTGGCGTTGATTCATCTGGTCGCTGCGCCCCTCTTGTTGCCCCTTGGGGGGCAGGGGGTCCAAGCCCTCGACAGGCTCAGCGTGGCGGTCGACGAGAGCGTGCCCTCGGACCCCAGCGTGCGCGACCGCTCGCTCGTGGTGTTTCAATCCCCCACCCCCACGTTCCTGGTGTCGAGCCTCGCGGTCCGACGGACCGTGAATGGCGTGCCGCGACCCCGAAACATCTGGGTTCTCACCACCATGGGTGAGATCCGAGTCACTCGGGTGGACGCCCACACGCTGCACGTCAGCCCCGCCCAGGGGTTTTATGCCCACATCCAGGACCAGAGCACGCGGGCCATCTCGTTGCCCTTCTCCGTGGGCGACAAGGTGGCGCTCTCGACCATGACCGTCACCATCACCGAAGTGACCCAGGCAGGGCGCGCTGCGGAGGCCGACTTCCGCTTCTCCAGCCCCCTCGAAGACCCCCGATGGCTGTGGATGAGGTGGTCGAATTGGGGCCTCGTGCCCTGGACGCCGCCACCAGTGGGGGTCGAAATGGTCTTGGCCGTGAACGCGCAGCCTGACGATGCTGACAGCGCCGAATGATGGCGTTTTCGCTATGTCTGGAGGTGACCTTGAGTGGGTGTGGGGCTGAGTGGGTGTTGGGGGGCACCTGCCATCCGCCGAGGCCACGGTGGCCGGGCGGATAGGCAGCATTGGCGGTCTCGACCGAGTACATCTGAGCCACCAACCCCCAAGTCTGGACGGGTACGGTGCCATGAAACAGCCATCGTGTTGGCCTGGAAGGTTCCGTACCATCCCAGGCCGTTTCGAGAGCTCCGAATCAGTCGCTTGAAATTCAGTCGAAGGTCGCGGTCCAATTGAGTGTCGTATCGCAAGGCAAGCTGCCCGTGTTGGTCATTCCTGCCACTTGACCGCAACCGCCTCCCGTGCACTCCAAGACCAAGTCACCGACCCCTGCTGCCGAGGTCTCCGACGTCATGGTCACCGTGCCCACAGCGACCATGCTGACGGTGGCACTGGCTGAAAACGAGGTGCTGTGGTAGATTTCGTCACAGTCAAAGACATCATCGCTCAGATGAGCGCAGGTGGAACTACCGTCCCCAATCCGTTCATTTTCCAAGTAATACGTGATCGAAAAGGAAGATGATTCCACATTGGAAAAGGTAATTGCATCCGGGGGGATCAAGAATCCTTCTGCATTACAGTCATCATTGGTGTAGCCGGTGGTCACGACGGTCCAGTCTCCAGCCTGCGGCAGAACGAGATCGCTCTCGCCCTCGCCCTCACCCTCTCCAGATGTGTCCCCCTGGGTATCTTCGCCACACCCGATAAGACCAACGCAACTCAAGAAGACGAACGCCAATGCAAAATGGTTCATGATAATCCTGTACCTTGAGAGATAGGCAGAAGCTCCTATCGCCAATCACATGACGACGCTCGGGAAAGCTTCAGCACAAACCGCCGTCCGGCACCACATTTTCGGCCAAATTACAGCTTCCCGGCCATTTAGATCTACCAACCACCAAAGAAGTGCGGCCGTGCTCACTGGTGAACCTCACTGGTCTACACACTCGACCTGACTCGATGCTCCTGTCCATGAGGCTGACCCAGCCTTTTGGGCTCTACCGCTTTCGGCCACTGTTTCGGCTGGTCAGGCAGCACGGAAGATCTCGCCGAATCAAAGGTGGCGATGGACTTGGGACCAGACACTTTGAGCCAGCTTCCCAAGGCGTCTTCTCCACTACCAAAAGAGCCGCCCGGGCAGCCCCCCATTTCCGACGATGTCCAGCTCCGAGGGAGGAACAGCAGAGGCTCCATGCGCAACGCCATCTTCCATCGACTCGACAGTGGCCAGCCAAACGTCGTCACCTCCTCCGCTGTGCGCACCTCGAACACCACACGGACAGAATGTGGACAGGCGGCATCAGCAGTTTCTACCGAGTACGCCTGAGCTACTCGGGGTGTAGTTGACACGCCGACACAGGGGTGCCAACGACGACGCCAGGAGGGTCCCGGATGGTTGTGCAACCGGCGTGCACGGCGGAAGTCCGCCAGAGCGGGTAGCTCCGAGGTAGCGCTCCGTGGGCTCGAACGGCACGGACTGGACCCCACCCCAACCATATCCAACCAAGCTTGACCACAGATGTTTGAGCTCGCATCTCGTCGAGCTTGAACTTCGCGAGATGGACCCACGCGATGTAGCCACGACTCGCTCCACCCCTTCGGGGTAGTTGGCACCGATCACCACGCCAGCGTGCAGGTTGAGTCCGTCGTAGGAGGCGCAGCCCGGCGCGGGCACGCGCCTTCTTCCCACCGAGTAGACGGTAGCGCCGAACCCGCTTCCCGGCTCGGCGACCGAGTGCCGTGTGCCAGGCGCTGGAAGCTATTCAAAGGAGTACCAGGTCGTCATCGTCGTGGTCACTGGCTTCCCGTCGAGGACGCCGGTCCGGATGAGCAGGCAACATAGACAACGCTATCGGACGCAGGGCGCATGAGCTTCGCGTCATCGACCGAGTTCTGCGTGTCAGGAGGTGATGATGTTGGCTCCTGCAGGTCCCAGTAGTGAGGACTTGACTCGCTCATGAGCGCATCCACGCCTAGGCGACGCCCGGTCGGCCCCAGGGGAGCCGTCGGCCAACCGCTTGCCTGCACACCGCCAACGTGAGAGAGACCACCGCGAAATCATGAGGGAAGGAGCCGAGGATGAGGTTGGTCATATCCGCTATCGGAGCAATGTTGTTGTTGGGAGCATGCGGCGACTCTGAGGAGAGCGCAGATGATGCCCTCCTCGTTTGCCTGGAGGAGGCCGACGACACGTACAACTCGTGTGAATCGGACTGCGCCGATGATCAGACCTGCATCGATGGATGCTCGGCCACGTGGTGCGACGACGTCGAGGCGTGCGGCGAAGACATGTCCGAAAATGAGAACTGCGGCAGCTGATTCGGGCCACATCTGCGCGCCTTGGTCAGAGGAACCTGACTTGGGATGAGTTCGCGTCGATCCTTCGGCGTCATCCCTTAGCGCCAGCCCGGCTGCCGCCGTGGCGCCACCGCCAGCTTCCCCCGGCAAACATATGAGCCGAGGAAACGGCGGAGCCCATCGAGGCGGCCTCCCCTCGGCTCCACCTAGCCACGACAAACCGCGAGCTCTCGACCGAGCCCCACCTCTCCGAGAAGGAGTGATCTCCTTCCTCGACACGCCGCTGCGGGCACATGCCCGGGTCCACCAGGAGGACGACGGACCGGAGCCGCATCTGCATGTCGCGCGGCTGTGGGCGCCAATCACCACGCCAGCGTGCAGGTTGAAACCATCGTAGGAGGTGCAACTCGGAGACCCAGTGCAATGCGCCGGGCGATGGAAGCTCTTTGTATGGGTCCCAGGGCGTCGTCGGCGTCGTCCACGACGTGGTCACCAGCTTCCCCGTCGAGGAAGCCGGCCGGGATGAGCCAACGGCTACATCGCATGGCCACCACTTGGACGAGGCTCTCGACGTCCTCGGTCGTCGGGAGAGGCAGGTGATATATGGTCCAGGCATCCGGTGAAGTCGGGGTACGAGCCACGATGTCTTCGAGCCATAGCGCTCAACCGCGGCGGGGTTGAGCTGGAGGATAGCCTGGCATGATGAGCACTAGAACCGTCGTTTTCTCTTGTGTTTGTCTGGTGTTCTCCGCCTCCACGCTTCTGATGTTGGTGGGGTTGGGCACCTGGCAGATCTTCAACGAGCGCTTCTGGTGGATCTCTACCGCTGCCGGTATCGGGTGTTGGTCCCTGACCTTGCCTCTGCACTGGGCATGCATTGGAGACAAAGCGGATCGGCGCGGCATGCTGATGGCGGGGTTTGCTTGCATGGTGATGGGG
>JAERSX010000483.1 GCA_016845285.1 Deltaproteobacteria bacterium
TCATCTGAGTCACGGGCGGCGTGAACGAAGCTCGTCACCCGGAAAGTGTCCCGCTCTGCTACAGCGGCCTGCGGAATCAGGTTCTCCGAGCGTGGCGCCATGCCCTCCTGACGACGCACCGCCGTTCCCACAGCGATGTACTCGATGAGTCCGGGCGCGATGCGCCGCTCCACCATGCAGTGGCCGATCACCTGCTCCGCACCACACTCGAGGGCTTCGCGCGTGAGCCCTTCGAGAGCGCGCTCGTGGACCTGGGAGAGCCGGCGGGTCAGCTCAACGTGTTCTCCAGCATGGCCTGGCCCGTTGGACTGCTCGAGCCGACGCACGGGGCCCAGAGCTTCCACGGACGTCGACATCACGATCTGGACCGGGGTGAGGCTCATCCGCGCCAGGGTCCAGAGTTCCTCACCGCTCAGGTGTGAGGTGATCACCTGCGCAGGGCTGTCGGCCACGAGGAGTGGGTGCCAGCAAGCGGAGCCCACCGCCAGGAGCTCGAGGGCGGAGCGGCCGATGGGATGGGTGTGGATACGAACGTCCAACACCGCGTTCGCCTCGAGAGCGAAGGCCTCGTCGCGAAGGCGCTCCAGCGCGAGCACACGGATGGTCGACAGGATGTCCGAGAGCTCCTTGACCTCGCCTCCGGAGTGCCCACTGAAGCGCCGCTGAAGATTCCTGTCGCCGAGGGCGTAGACCACATTGCCCATCACGAGCTGTGACGGCTGGAAACCTGTGTCCAGCAGGCTGTGCAAGGTGGCGCCACAGGCGGAGCTCGAGAAGAAGCTCTGTGTGGGCGAGGTGCTGTTTACCGTGGTCCCCTCATAGGTAAAGCAGGTATATCCTGATATATTCGTCGTTGTTGTGCGGGCACGGATCACCCCAGAGGCACCCAAGGATCGCGCTGCTCGCTCCATTCGCTCGAAGGCGGTGAGCCGCCCCTTGCGAACCACCTGGGTGATGCCCTCGAGTTCCCGGTGACCGGCCCCCTGGCCCCACTGCTGATGGCCACTCAGGAGGTCGAGCCCGCTCACAGAGGTACCCGTGAGGATTCGGCCCGGAGTGAACCCCTTGTCCTTGAGGCAGAACAGCTCGTTGCCCGTCGTCCCAACTACCTGCATGCCATCCACTCCCACGCCCGATTCACCCGTAACAAATACCTGGTCTCCTGTGAGTACATGACCAGCAAGTTTCAGGGAAAGAAGCTGGTAATCTGGATAGTCGGGCGTCTTCTAAGAAAACTTGAGTTAAGCTAGGAAGACTCGGTTCGATAAGGCGGAACACGAGGGTCTCGGTTTTTGAAGGGCGGGGTCGTTCTATGCAAGACGTGTTGTCAAGCGTGATCCAGGGGATCAATCAAGCGAACGGCCTGCTTGAGTCAGCGGCCGTCTCCACGGCAGCACGGTTCGAGCGCGACCAGAAGCAGGACACCGACCACCCTGAGACCGACAGCAGCGCTTCTGAGACCAAGAGCACCCTCCTCCCCGCCACCGGCTTCACCTCAGCCGAGGTGGAAGAGATGAGGCAGAACTCATCGCTCGGGCTCGAGTTCGACTTGGTGCGCCAGCGCCAGGCCATCGCGGAGTACGAAGCAAACGCGACCATGGCCAAGGCTTGGCAGGAAGCCACGGGTCGGAGCTTCGATCGCCAGATCTGAGCGCGGTTTCGTCGAGCCGCCTCCTTTCCGCTCCCCACATCTCGACCTCGGCGCCCCGAGACGCAGCGGCCTCGCCGTTGGCCGACGCCCGGCTCGAGCTGCTTGCACACGACGTGGAGCGCGAGCCCATGCTGGTCCGGAGGGTCCTGCGAGCCGACCGACGAGGTTCGTCGTCCCTGCTGCCCACCTTCCTCGGTCATCCCCCGCTCCGCTGCACAGCGCCTTAGTGGAGTCGAGCCGCCGCGGGACACTCGAACCTGAGGGGACGCGCCTCCTGGCTCCTCAGGCAAGATGAATCCGCCCGCTGCACCCCCACGTGGCGCAGCTCGGTAGAGGAGGATCTCGTGGACCCACTGACCCGTGCTCTCGCGCAAGCGCGCGCCACCCCGAGGTCCCCACAGGCCTGGGTCGGTGTGATCCGAGCCGCTGGACAAGCCGATCGCCCCAAGGAAGCGGCCGCAGCAGCGGAGATGCTGGTTCGGCTCGCCCCCTCCGAGGGCACCTTCCAGGTCTGGGCCGCAGCACTGCTCGATGATGGCCGCCCCTCGGCCGCAGCGGCAGCGCTGAGCAAGGCGATCCAGCTCTTCCCCGTCGGAGTCGAGACCTCCCGCACCCACGCCGAGACCGTGCGTGCAACGGGAGACCTCACCGGCGCCTTGAAGGCATGGGATGCACACCTCGAGCGCCACCCCACAGACGCCAGCGGCCACTTCCAACGCGGCCGGCTCGCCCGCGATCTCCACGACGGAGCCGGCGCCCTGGAGCACATACGGCGGGCGGTCGAGCTCGCTCCTGACGACGTCTCCCTGCTGTGTGGCCTGGCCGTGGTGGAGGAGACCGCCAACAACCTGGACGAAGCACGAGAGGCCCTCGATCATGCGGAGGCACACGAGCCTCTGCCACCGACCGGGCGCATGATCCGAGCGCGGCTGCTCCGCCGTGAGAAGCGCCACACCGAAGCCCTCACGATGCTCGACCAGCTGGTGAGCGACCTCCGCGACTGGGTGTCCAACGTCGACTCGTCGTCGCCAGACGACCGAAAGACCCGTGCAAGCCTCCTCGCACAGATCCACGCAGAGCGAGGTCACTGCCTGCAGGCGCTGGACCGCATCGACGAAGCCTTCGAAGCCTTCGAAGAGAAGGGGTTTCGCTTCCTGGACCACCCGGTGTACCCCTCCGCAATCCACCAGTGGAACGACCGGATCACGGCTGCGGCCGCCGCGAATGCCACCCTGCTGGACGCGGCCCGGGAGCCCTTCGCCGGAGAAGGTCCGGCACCCGTCTTCGTGGTGGGCTTCCCCCGGTCCGGCACCACCCTGGTCGAGCACTCGCTGGGCGCTCATCCAGCCCTCTACGCCACCGATGAGTCCGGGGTCGCCGACGCCTTGAGCATGACGCTCAGGGGCCTCTGGCCCGATGCATCCCCCTACCCCGAGGGGCTGTTGGAGCGCCTGGACAGCCCCGACCTCCGGTCCCGACTTCGGCAGTCCTGGTACGCCGTGAGTCGCCAGCTCGTCCTCGGTGACCCCGGAGAGCGGCGGGTCATCGACAAAATGCCGTTCAACCTCTACCACCTCGGCATGCTGGGTCTGATGTTCCCGGAGTCGCCCGTGATCATGGTCCTCCGTGACCCACGGGACAGTGCCCTGTCGTGCCTGATGCAGCGGTTCACGGCCAACGGGGCCATGGGAACCCTCCAGCGCATGGACACCATCGTGGAAGCGCAGGAGCGCTTCTTCGGACACTGGCTGGAGGTACGAGACCACCTCGTGCAACCTTGGCGTGAGGTCCGCTACGAGACCCTGATCGACGACCTCGGCGCCGAGATCGGCGACATGCTCCAGTGGCTCGAGCTGCCCTGGGACCCCGCCGTGGCCACCTTCTGGGAGTCCGCTCAGGACCGGGTCATCAACACAGCCTCCTATGCGCAGGTGACCCAGCCTGTGTACACCCACGCTCGCGCCCGCTGGAAGCGGTACGTCGGGCCCATGGCCCCTTGGATGCCGCGGCTGGAGAAGCTGGCCCAGCGCCTCGGATACCCCTGAGAGGCAGTGCCCCCGCGAGCTGAGCGTGAGGGGGCAAAGGCCCGCCAATAGGGGCTCTGCGTTAGCAGACCGACGCGAGGTCCCATGCCCCGGTCCCCCGGAACCCGCTTTCCCGGTCGGCCTCATGAGCCGCCGCTGATGACCGTGACAGCTCCCCTCCTGCCCTCCTGGGAGGCCCTGGCACCCCTGCTACAGGGCGCCCTCGAGAGACGCTGGATCACCAACCAGGGCAGCCTGGCCCGACGCCTCGAGGACGAGCTCCCTGCGGCGCTCGGAGCAGCCCACGCGGTCCTCCTCACCAACGGTACGGCAGCCATCGAGCTCATGCTCAAGGCCATGGTCCCGGCAACCGCGGAGCAGCCGGCCCAGGTCATCGTGCCTGCATGGTCGTTCGTCGCCACGTGGAACCTGCTGTGCGATGACCCACGCTACGAGCCCGTGTTCGTCGACATCGGCGAGGACTGGCGCATCGACCCGGATGCAGTGGAGGCAGCCATCACGCCGCGCACCAAGGCCATCCTGGCGGTCCATCCCTACGGGCTCCCCTGCGACCACGACGCCTTGACCAACATCGCGCTTCGCCACGACCTGCGGCTCCTCTACGACGCGGCGCACACCTTCGGTGCTCGGTGGAGGGGCCACCCCATGGGCGCGCTCGGAGATGCCAGCGCGTGGTCCTTCCACGCCACCAAGGTCTTCAGCACCGTCGAAGGCGGTGCAGTCTCGACGCCCGATCCGGCGTTGCACGAGCGCCTCCGCCGTGCGCGGAACTTCGGCATCGTGCCCGGAGAGGACCAGGTCGTGTTCGGCACAAACGCCAAGCTCGACGAGCTCCGTGCCGCCTTCGGCCTCGCCGTGCTCGGGCTCGTGCCCGACGCCATCGCCGCCCGGCGCCAGGTCGCACACTGGTACGACACCCGCTTGGCTGGAGGACAGGTCCCCTGGCTCCGCACGGCCAGAGACCTCGTCGACACTCCCGAGCTCCAGCCGAACCACGGCTACTACCCCGTGCGTATCGCTGCAGACCCCGGCCGCGAGGCCGTCGCCGCCGCCCTGCTGGCCGCCGGTGTCCACACCCGGCCCTACTTCGGTGAGACCCTGTTCCGCTCCACGCTCTACCGTCCCTGGATCCGTCCAGACGAGCTGCCTCAGGCCCGCCAGGCCGCCCGCGAGACCCTCTGTCTCCCCATCCATCACCTCCTCACGGAAGACGACGTGGACCATGTCTGCACGGTGCTCTCGACGGTTGACCATGGGCCCAGGGTGAGCCGATGAGCGCGCTCACCGTCCTCGTCACCGGTGGCCTGGGCTTCGTCGGCTCCAACGTGGTGCGCCTGCTCAGAGCCGAGCGCCCCGACTGGCGGGTGGTGGTCCTCGATGCCCTCACCTATGCCGGCCACCGCTCCACGCTTGGCGATCTGTCCGAAGGAAGCGGGCTCCGCGTGGTCATCGGCGACATCGCCGACGCGCCGGCGATGGAGGCCCTCTTCGCCGAGGAACGACCTCGCGCGGTGCTGAACCTCGCCGCCGAGTCGCACGTGGACCGGTCCATCGAGGCCCCCGCCGCCTTCGTGCGCACCAACGCGCAGGGGGTGCAGGTGCTCCTCGACGCGGCCCGGCGCCACGAGGTGGCCACCTTCGTCCAGATCTCCACCGACGAGGTCTACGGGGCCCTGGGTCCAGACGATCCTCGCTTCACCGAGACCTCGCCCCTTCGCCCGTCCAGCCCATACTCGGCCTCGAAGACCTCGGGTGACCTCCTCGCCCTCGCCTGGAACCACACCTACGGCATGGACGTGCGGGTCACCCGCTGCACCAACAACCTCGGGCCCTACCAGTTCCCCGAGAAGCTCATCCCGGTGGCCATCGCCGCGGCCATGGACGGCAGACCGATCCCGGTCTACGGCTCCGGCAAGCAGGTGCGGGACTGGATCCATGTCGACGACCACGCCCGAGCCCTGCTGGCCGTGCTCGAGAAAGGCCGACCTGGCCGGGTCTACAACGTGGGCGCCGATGGCGAGCGACAGAACCTCGACATCGTGCACGCCATCCTCGATCAGCTCGGCTGTCCCGACGACCAGCTGAGCCACGTCAGCGACCGCCTGGGCCACGACTGGCGCTATGGAATCGACGCCACCCGGCTTCGCCAAGAGACGGGATGGACACCCCGCTGGACCCCCGAGGCTGCACTGCGTGCCACGGTCCAGTGGTACGTGGACCACCAGCCCTGGTGGCGCGACGTCGTTCGCCGCTCGCATTCCAGCTGATCCCTCCGAGGAACCCCATGGCCACGCCCCCCGTCTCCTTCCTGCTCACCACCTACAACCACGGCCCCTTCGTCGAGGAGGCCGTGCGTTCCGTGCTCGCCCAGGATTGGGACGAGCCCATGCAGGTGCACATCTCCGACGACTGCTCCACCGATGACACCTGGGAGCGGCTGCAGGCAGCACTGGCGGAGTACGACGGTCCCTTCGACGTCTCCGCCCATCGGAACACCAAGAACATGGGTGCCATGAGCCACACGGAGGAGGCCCTCGCCCGCTGCGAGGCGCCCTACATCGTGCGGGGACACGGCGACGACGTGCAGCTGCCGCAGAGGGTCGCCCGGGTGATGGCCGCGTTCCGAGACAAGGGGGCGCTGCTCGTGTCCTCCAACGCCCAGGAGATCGACGCTGACGGCACCCTCGGAAAGCTGATCCTCCCCGCGGGAGGCGACCTGAACTTCACCGCGGGCACCGTCGCCCAGGCGGGCTGGACCTTCCACATGCTCGGGGCCACGTACTCCCTGTCGCGGAAGTACCTCGACGCCTGGGGCTGGCTGACCCCCGAGCTCATGGCCTCGGGTGGAGACCACGTGCTGCCCTTCCGAGCAGCGCTCCAGGGGGGCTTCCACTACCTGGGAGAGCCCTTGCTGCGATGGCGCCGACACCCAGGGCAGGTCACCCAGAAGATCGCAGATCCCAGTCGGGATCCGCACATCTACGAGACGCTGCACGAGCTGCACAGCCTGGCACCCGCCATGCAGCGACTGCGAGACCTCCGCCGCGCCGTGGGCAACCCCGTGCCGGAGCAGGCTCGTCCAATCGAGCAGCTGTTGGTGCAGAAAGTCCTGACGCAGCTCACCGAGTTCAATCGGAAGGAGTCGATCCTTCGGCGGCAGGGGCTGCGGCTGGACTGGGTGGCGAAAGACTGAGTTCCACCTCGAGGAGGAGGGCGTAGAGCACGCGCACGACCTGCTCCGGCAAGGCGCCCGTGCGGGGAGAGTGTCCTCCATCGCCCGCTCGCCACACCTTGCGCCGAGGAACACCGGAGAACCAGTGTGCGACCTCCGAGGGGTCCGTGGGGCCGTTCCAGCCGAGCTCGCCCACCACCCGCACCGCACCCTCCACCAAGGGAGATGCCCACTCACGAAGGAACGCCTCCTCGACGATGGGCCCATCCTCGACAGAGAGTCCTCGCTCCCTCCATGCATGGCCATCGGACATCAGCCGGCGGAAGCGGCGCTTGTCGAGCTTGTCGAGCGGGAGCTGGTTGATGAGACGCTGGACCTCCAGGACATCGCGCACGAGCCCAGGGTTCTCGACGGTCTCGAGCTCCGGAGTCCAGAGCTCCCCGGCGCCGAGAACCTCCAGGTAGTCCCGGGCAAGCTGTGCCGCAGGGGGTGGAAAGGCCCGAAGGTGCACACTGGTGGGTCCAAAGGCCTCCACCCAGGGCGCCACCTGGGCCTCGATGTCCCAGGTAGAGGCCATCTCGCGGAGGTTGTCCTCGACGGAGCCCGCGTACCCCATGGCCTTCACCGCCTGGTTGTACCAGGACAGCCCCAGGGCAGGCAGGGCCCGAAGGTACAGATCGATGTGGACGTCAGCGGGCTCGCCACTCACCTCGTCGATGAGCTCTCGGAGCGCCACCGGTGCCGGGAAGAGGTAGAAGTCCTCGCTGCTCAGGACCACAGCCCCGTCGTGCTGGCGAACCTCCTGGGCCAGGTCGGCAGCCAGCTCCGAGAGCGTGCGGTCCTGGGGTAGCGCCCAGTCCGGGTAGCCACCGCCCAGCAAGAATGCGATGTCGTGGTGCCCCCCGGCCCGGCTGGCCGCCAGCGGGTACAGCCACCCCTGACCCAGGAGGGACTTCCGGGTGCTGCTGAGCATCCGCTGGATGGTGGTGGAGCCTGCCTTGGGTTGGCCGATGTGGACCCGCCAGTGTCTCACTTGCCACCCATCCTCGACGCGAGAGGAGACTCGGCAGCCTCCTCCCCGAACAGGGCCACGACCGCCGCGATGGCCTGCGCCTCGCTCATCTTCAGGTTGAAGCGGATGGGCACACGGGCGAACGTCTGGTTGGTGTGATGGTTGCGAATGGTCCGCAGACGGAGGCCCACTTCCTCAGTTCGGACCAACGCCAAGCCACCGAACAGCCAGACCTCTCCCTGCTCCCACAGCACGGGCTCTGCAAGGTCGAGGACCACCCCCTCGAGCTGCCCGTCCACTCGCACGCACCAGACGTCGGTGGGCCAGCGGCTCAGCAGCTCGACCAGCCGCTCTTCCAACATCGACTGGTCAGCGCCCTGGGCGACGGTTGCAGGTGCTTCCCTCCGATACGACGCCTCGCCACTCGGAGCGGCAGCGTTCGACCACGCCTGGACGAGGACCTCCTCAGGCACCTCACCCCGCTCTCCTGAGCGTAGCCGTCGACCGAGTGCCCAGCCCAGCGCCGCGAGTGCCGCATCGCGAGAACACAGCCCAGCGCACCACCAGCCGGTGTCTTGATCCACACGCGCCTCGAGCGCCGCCAGCACGAGGCCATGGTTTGTGTACCAGCCCCGATCGATCATCGCGACGAGACCGCGCTCCAGGCTCGCCGGCCCCAGAACGGGCTGCTCCACGCTCATGGAGAGCTCCGAAGCGTGTCGCCATCCGCCACCCGAGCGGCCCATCCCGCGACCAGACCACCGATGGCGTAGACCAACTCACGGTCGAGCCGATCGCCGACCGGGAGCTGAAGGATCCGCCGCGACATCGCCGTGGACACAGGGGCCACGTCCACACCAGCCGTCGGTCCGCCGTGGAGGGGTGGCGAGTACCAGCGCCGCGCGAGGATCCCCTCGGCATCGAGCAGCGAGAGCAACCCGTCACGCGTCCAGCCCGGAGCCTCGTCGACCTCGACGAGGGCCGAGGTGTAGATGTGCGTCTCTCCCGGTTGGTAGGGAAGCAGCCGGCAGCCCGGTGCACCCTCCAGCGCCGCAGCGTAGGCCTCGTATCGGGAGCGGTTGGCCTGGATCCGGTCGTCCACCCCATCGATGCTCTGCAGCGCAAAGCGTGCGTGCAGAGGGCTCAGCCGGCTGCCGGAGCCATGGCCCCCATCTCCCCGGGCCGCGCGTAGCCACACGGCCAGGTCGTCCCGAGTGGTGGAGACGAAGCCCCCCTCGAGGCCGTTGACGAGCTTCGTGGCGTGCAGCGAGAAGACCTCGGCGTGGCCGTTCGAGCCGCAGGGCCGCCCTCGAGCCGTGCCGAACATGCCGTACACCGAGTCGAACACGAGGGGCACGCCAGCGCGCGACACCACAGCCTCGAGCGCCTGCACGTCGACCCGCCAGTGCACGTTGTGCACGGCGAGCACCGCCGCGAGCGAGTCGGCCTGGCGTTCGACGCTCTCGGGGTCGAGCACGCCACCCTCCTCGCACACATCGCACCACGCCGAGCGCCTGCTCAGCACGGTGGGAAGGCCCGGCAGCCCACGAAAGGAGAGGCTCGGCAGCGCCACCCGGTCCCGGCGGCGGACCTCCTCCGGAGCACTGGCGATGGCCGCCTCCAGCGCGAGGACCAGACCGACCGACGCGTTGGCCACAGCGATGATGTGGGGAACCTCCAAGCGACGGGCAAGCTCGGCCTCGAGATCGGAC
>JAERSX010000484.1 GCA_016845285.1 Deltaproteobacteria bacterium
CCCGACCCCCCGCTGTCGTCCTTCGCAGGAGCGGGGGTCTTCGGTGGGGTGGACGCCACAGCAACCGGAGGGGTCGTCGTGACAGGCGCCTCGACGTCCTCGGTGGGCGCCGTATCCGCGGCCGGCTCAGGCTGAGCCTCCGCTGCGGCAGCCTCTTCAGGCTCTTCAGCCTCGTCGGGCGCGGGCGCTTCCGCCGCGGCCTCGGAAGGTGCGTCCTCTTGGTCCTCGACCTCCACCGACGGACCGCTCGCTTCGGCCGCGTCAGGAGAGTCGACGGCCTCTGCGGCCTCCGCCTCGGGAGCGGCCTCCGCCTCGGGAGCGGCCTCCTCCTCGGGAGCGGCCTCCGCCGGTTCATCCGCCCGGTCTGCGTCGGCAGGCGCGGCCGCTTCACTCCCGGTGCTGGCCGCCGGCTCCGGAGCGTCCTCGGTCGTGCCAGCGACAACCGGAGTCTCCGAGCCTTCGAGACCTTCCTCGATCCAGGTGTCTTCACCGCCGGCCTGGCCGCTGATCTCCCGCATCATGCTGCCGGTGTCCTCGAACAGCGTGGATCCTGTGAGCGGATCGTCAGGATTCTGCTTGGGCTCGATGGTGGCTCTGCAGGGGCCCACAACCTCACGGCAGAAACGGCGCATGGACCCATCGTGGATCTCTTCGGCCAGCGCCTCGGTCAGCTCCACCACCTGCCCGGCGGTGGGGCGATCGGCCTCGTCGTAGGAGAGGATGAGACGCATGGCGGCGCGGACCTGGGTCGCACGCTCCTCCCCGAGGTCTGCCAGGTCCATGGACTCGAGGTTTTCATTGAGGCGTCGCTCGAACTTCTCAGGCCGGATGTTGATCTTGCCGAAGCCATCGAGCGTGAGCATCTCGTAGAGCGTCACACCGAGGGAGAAGACGTCTCCGAAGGGTGTGTCGGGGTCTCCCAGCAGGCGCTCCGGCGCCATGTAGGCAGCCGAGCCGAAGGCGAGTTGCTGTGTGTGGGCCTCGCGTTCATCGAAGCTGGCCTGAGCGGTGCCGAAGTCGAGCACCTTGACCTCGCCTGCCGTCGTCACCATCACGTTGCTGGGCTTGATGTCGCGGTGGATGACCTGCAGCGGATCACCGCCCTGGAGCGGGCGCGCGCTGTACGCGGCGTGCAGAGCGCTCGCCACCTGGCTGGTCACCTCGAAGGCCACCTTGCGGGGCAGGCGCACCTCGTTGTCACGGCAGTGGGCCACCAAGGTTTTGATGTCAACCCCGTCGAGGTACTCCATGACCACGGCGCACTGGCCGTTGATGGATGTCAGGTCTTCGACGCGAATGATGTTGCGGTGGTGCAACAGCCCGAGAACGCGAGCCTCGTCCCGCGACCGCTGGACGATCTCGGTGTGGCCGGTCCACTTGCCATGGAGAAGCTTGATGGCGACCACGGACGAGAACCGATCACCCGTCACCATTTCGGCGAGGTAGACCTTCCCGAACGCGCCCTCCGACAGCTCCTTCAAGAACCGGAATCGTCGTCGCGGCTGCATGTTCCTCACACAAAGGTGCCCACGCGGGGCTGCACTATATCCCACCGTCGCACTAGTTCCCGCAGATGCCGCCATCGGCTCGAGCCAGCTCGAGCGTGAGGTGCATCATGGACAGGTACTTGATGGTCCGCTCGTGGACTCCAGGGAACTGGGACTCGACCTTGTCCCAGCTCCAGGTGCCCGGCGCCAGACCGCGTCCCCAAGGGGTGCGGTTGTCGAGAACAAGAGCCTCCTGGGCGGCCAAGACGGCGGCGATTCCCATGCGAGTCGCGTCCTCCTGACGGTCCTCGCGCAGCTCCACCTCTTGGTAGACAGCCGAGATGGTGGCCACGAAAGACCACTCCTGCCGCTTGAACCCGCCGTACCTGCGGAAGTCCACAGGGATGCGCTCGCCGCCCTTCTCGGCCACCACGAAGTGCATCGCTGCATACCGGCTGGGCAGACCTCGGGAGGTGCCGCAGAGGTCATCGGCCAGCTCGACGGGCTCGGGTGCCTGGTCGAGGAGGCGCACGAGCCGATCCGCGTAGAGATCCTGCAGATCTCCCACGCGCTTGGTGGCCTGCTTCACCTCGCCTTCGTCGAGGCCGAAGGCCTTGAAATTGCTCTCACGATTGCCCGACACATAGGTCAGATCGAGCAGCGGATCCTCGACAGACTTGCTGTGTCGTACCTGCTGCTCCGAGCTGCTGATCTCCTCAGCGCTCAGCAGGTACAGGTTCAGCCCCAGCGCGATGACCACCGCGAAGATCCCGAAGAGGAGGCGCCAGCTCATTCAGCCTTCCCCCTCACCGTGCAGCTCGTTTCGAGACCTGATCGGCCGACGGCACCTTGATGTTGGCGCAGTAGCCGTCGCCACGGATGTAGTCGCGCCACTGGTTGAAGGGCTCGCTGGAGCCGTAGTTGGTGGCGTAGTAGCAGACCGCCAAGATGTGCTGGGCCACGATGTTGTAGGCATAGTGCTGCGCGTGGTTGGCGAGGCGACCACCGCAGAGTTTGTTGAAGTACTCGGGTCCGTGCATGCCGGGCTCGGTGCAGGTGATGTTCTGTCCGTAGAAGTCGGGCGCCTCGGTCTGGTTGGTCTGGCGCAGGTACTTCTGGTAGGCCGGGCGAATGTTGATGAGGTTGGGCCTGCCGCCGTCGATGGCGGCGTTGTCGAAGCCCGCGTTGTGGCTCAGGATGGTGAGCTGCACGGCGGCTCCGGAGTCACGGAAGCCCTCATCCTGCCAGGCCTCGTCCAGGAGCTCCATGGCACCTCGGGTCGAGCCCGAGAGCGTCGTGCGTTCATCGACCTCGCAGCCGGTGATCCGGCAGCGCATGCGCTCGGGATCGATATACGGCGCGTTCTTCATGACCCCCCGCACCGGCACCATCTGGGTGGGAGTGAAGGTGCGGTCAGACCCACGGAGCTTGCAATTCTTCACCCGCATGCCCCCTCGTAGGGCCACCTCGGGCAGGAACTGCCAGTAGCCCTTGGCGCAGGCCACGGACTGAACATCGGGCTTGTAGAGACTCTCCTGGTACGGGATCGCCGCAAACACCGATGGGAGGCCTCGGTTCTCGAGCTCGATGACCACGTAGCGGTAGTCGTCCACGATGACGTCGAGGCGCTGCCAGAAGGCCCAGGCCTTGGCGTGGACGCGAGTCGAGCGGGTGACGTAGTCGTAGAAGACCGTGTCCCAGTTGTCGGGGTCCTTGAGCTCCTCCCAGTCCGCCGCGCCCGCGTTGGGCGACATCACAAAGTCGTAGAAGGGCTGGTTCAGACCCTCTCGCAGGTCTGGATCGACCTCCACCTTCGCGGCGTCGACGAATTCGTAGAATTCCTCTCCCTCCTCGACCGGCCCGAGCTGGTCGATGTCGCGCTGGTAGAGCGCGATGAGGGGAACCACCACCGCGACTGCCGTAGCCAGCCCGACGCCGAGCATCGCGGGGATGAACCACAACGGCACACCGCCACGGGTCGAGAGCTCCTTGACGTTCGACGACTCGATGGCGGCAGCGCTGGACTGGGCAGCATCGGACAGGATCCGCCCTTTCTCCCACACCCCGAGGCGGCGACACTCGACGAAGAGCGAGCTGACGCCACGGGCAGGCGGGCCGAGGTGAAAGGCGGCCCCCGGAGAGAGGTAGACAGGGCCACGGATGGGCTGAATCTCTGCCCACTCGACATTTTCGTGGGGGGCAACCCGCACTTGGTTGGCACCCACGGGTGCGATGGCCACACTGCCGCCGTCATAGGCCGTGATCACCGCCTGGCGTGCATCCAGGCCTCGGTAGCCCTCGAGGCGGACCCCACCGGGACCGGGATCGGCACCCATGCGCACGACAGGTCCGCGACACACCAGATCGCCCTGGTAGGACAGGGGGCCCTCCAGGACGCGCAGGACCACGTCCCAGCGCTCCTGGCTCACTTGGGAGCCGCCTGGGCCGACTTCGCCCTCGCAGGCTTCGCCTTGCCCGCCGCCTCCTTCTTCAACACGAGGAGGTCGGGAGGATCAGGCAGATCAGCGAGGATGGCGTAGGGGTCGAGGGGCGTGTCGCCGGCGTAGAGCACCCAGGGCCCCGGCGGCAGGGACAGCCACCGTGCGAGGTGGTCGACGAGGCCGACGACCGGCACGGCCGACCCCACGGGGAGCCGCAGCCGAACCGGCGGCTCCCCGTGCGCGATCTCCAGGGTCACCACCTGGAGCGCGTTGGGCACGAAGCGCAGGGTGAGGGTGGCCTCCTTGCCCACTGACGACAGGCGGCTGTCCGGCGCAAGGGGGCCGTCGTCCGTGTCCAAGCGGTACCAGCCACTCAAGGTGCCCACCAGATCGGTGGGTGCAGGCACCAGGTTGCCCACCAGTCGGGCCACGGCGGAGGCCACGTCGGCCCCACCTGGCAGGCGCACCTTGGTGGGCTTGGCTCCCGGCCCCAGGGCGATGCGGAAGCTGCCCACGCCGCCGGGCGTCTTGCGGGTCACGATGGGATCGGGGGCACGGTCGCCGACAGCGGCCGGAAGCGCGCCGAGGGTCAGCAGTCCGCCCGGTGGGGGGACCTCGGCCTGGCGGACGGGATCCAGGTCGGCGCCGACGGTCGGCGCATCCAACAGCGCAGACTCGTCCGACGCAGCCGGCGCCTCGACAGGCTTCTCAGTCTTGGCAGCCGCAACAGGCCGAGACTTCTTGGGTGCGGGTGGAGCCTCGCCGGCAACGGGGGCACGCGCGACAGGCGGAGGAGGCGGCGACTTCGAGGCCGATGGCTTGTCCGCGGTCTTGGCTTCTCTGCCGGGCGGAGCCTCCGGCGGCGGCCGAATCGGCGCAGACTCCAGCGGAAGGGAGACCACCTTCTCCTGGGTGAGCGTGGGCTTGGGTGAGAAGTCCGATGGCGCAGGGGATGGACCGGGACCCACATCCACTGGCACCGGAGCCTTGCGCGACATGGCGGGGTCGGTCGGCGCCGCGAGCACCTTCGCGTCCGACGCCGGCTCCGCCGAAGAGTCGCCCGAGGTCTTGAGGATGCGATCCAGCACCTTGGCGGCAGAGGCACGGTCCGCTTCCTTCTGTCGGGCCCAGACCGAGTCTGCCGAGCGCTTGGCGTTGCCGGACCGACGGAGCGGATCGTCGACGTCGGGTGGCGCGTCGACGGGGGACTGGTCTGGAGGTCCCTCGTTGAGACGGGCGATCAGCGAGTTGGCATCGGGGCGTTCGGCCGGTGCCGCCCGCGGTGAACTTCGAGGCGAGCGGCGCGCGGACTCTCGGCCGCCCCGTCCCGCAGGCGCCGCCGACACCTTGCTGTTTCCCCTCTTCGGCGCGCTGCTGACCCGACCCTTGCGGGACTTGGTCGACGCCGCACGCGAAGGCGTGGGTTCGGCCTCTTCGAGACTCTCCCCACCTGCGTCAGCCGCCGAGGTCTTGGGCCGCGCGCCGGAGCGCGTCACCCGAGACCACCGACCGCTCTGGCTCAGGCCTGAGAGTTCGACTCCAGGAGCCTCACCCGTGGTGGAGGGCTCGATGGACGCGCGCTCATCCGGCTTCCGCCGTACCCGCCTGGGCGTGCTCCGCGCTGCCTTGGGGGACGCCTTGGGTGCATCATCGCTCGACTTGGACTTGCGGCGCCGCGCCCGTCTCGGACTGTCGCCAGCGTCCTCCGCAGGAGCCTCGGTCTTGCGCCGCGCCTTGCGGCCACCCCTCCGTGGTGCCGCGCTCCACGAGCGCGACCGAGGCTTGTCATCGTCGGCATCGTCGTCGTCGAGCATGGACGCGATGTCGTCCTTGCTCAACATCATGGTCTTTCCGGCGTCGAGCTCCTTGCCGCTCCGCTTGCCCTGGTTGGCCACCTTGGCCATGACGTCCATCAACGAAGGGCCCGTCGCTTCATGACTCCCGAGCACCTTCCGCACGGCATCCATGAAGACATCGCCCTCGGCGAAGCGGTCTTCCTGCTCCGGGCGGATGGCCTGGGTCAGCAAATTGCGCACGCCATCGGGCAGCACCTTGCGGAAACGGAAGAGGCGCCGTGAGCCCTCACCGCGAGCCGCCTGTTGCCGGATGTCATTGACCAGACCGTCGTACACGGGCTTTCCGGTCATCAGCTCGAACGCGATGAGCGAGAGCCCGAACAGGTCGCTCGAGAGATCCTCGGGCTCCGCCTCGATGCGCTCGGGCGGGCAGTAGCGGAAAGAGTCCTCGCGGGGGACCTGGCGCTCGTCCTCGTGGAACTGCAGGATCTCCACCTGGGGCAGTGCATGCCCGATGATCTTCACCTGCCCGTCTTTCTTGAGCATGATGCGCCAGGGCGTGAGGCCTCCGTGGGAGTACACGCCCTCACTGTCTCCGTTGTCGGCTGCTTCGCTGAGGATCTGGGCCGCGGCGTACATGAGCTCCAGGCCGGCCCGCACGCCAGCAGGCTCGCCCAGGTCGCCCATGGTCCGGATGACCTCGGCCACCGACCAGCACTCACCCGTCGGGTACACGAAGGCACCGTTCTCGACATCGTGATCAACCAGCTCCATGAGGTTGGTGACCATGGGCGACTCGAGGAAGCCCAGCACCACCCTCAGAGCGTCGTTGATGGCGTTGTGATCGCGGTATTCGGGGTGGAACAAGATGGCCGTGTGCCGAAAGCCCTTCTCGTCCAACAACTCCCAGAGATCCGAGGCGGGTCCCAGGAGCTTCCGCCCACTGGCGGACATCCCGGCGATTTGATCCACGACCCACTCCCAGGCCACGCTGGCCTGCGGTCACTCTATCAGAGGCCAGCCTCTGTCCGGCGACCTTGGAGCACAACGGCCTGAAGCCGTCGAGTATCCTGTGCCTACCTTACGTCCGGCGCGGGAACGGGACGACGGGGAAACGAGGCCATGTCGAACGCCGACCGCCAGCAACGCAGACGGCTCGAGAAGGCCGCAGCAGAGCGTGGCCTCGACCCCAAGGACCTCCAGAAGCTCGACGACCAGGACCTGGAGCGCATCGAGAGCGCTCAGGACGTCGACAACGAGCTCGCGCAGCGGCTCCAGCCCTCGCTGGGCAACCAGGCCGTGCGCGACATGATGGCCAACCAGAGGGCCCACGAGGTTGAACAAGCAGCCGAGCTGGAGATCCTCGAAGAGGAGGAGGAGGAATACGCCGAAGAGCTGATCGAGGAAGTGGACCATGAAGGCGCCAGCCTCGACAGCCCGCAGCTCGGTGGCAGCGGGGGAAGTGGCAGCGGTGACCCCTCCGGGGGCGGAGCCCCTGGCCAGATGCCGTGGGAGCAGGACATGCTCTTCGGCGACGACGATGACGACGACGACGAGCCACGGCCGCGCAACCGGCGCACCCGACCCGGTGCCCGCAGGACCGCCAATGAGGTGGTCGGCCCCTACGCCAACGAGGACGAGAGCCATCTCCTGAACCAGGAGGAGTTCGAGCACATCGACGACCGCCTGAGCACCATGGCCGCCCGGGCCAAGACCGACCGCTCGGGAGATGCCCGCTACATGGCCGTCGAGACGGCCCTCAGCGATCCTCGCCGCCTGGCCCGACAAGGCCTCGACCCCGAGAGCCTGATCGATCGTGCCGGTTCCCTCGACCCCATCGGCCGACCGACCGCCATGGGGCGCTTCCTCGGCACCCACGCCGAGGGTCTGCTGGCTCGAAGCATGGCCCGCCTGCTGGGCCGGGCCATGTCCTCGCTGGCCCCCGAGGCCGGTGGACACGCCGGCGCTGTGGCCCGCCTCTCAGGCCTCGCCGTGTGCACAGAGGCTCTCGAGGGAGGGGGCGCTCGCACCGATCGTGCCGTGCAGATCGCCCTGCTCCACGATGCCTGGCCAGAGGCCATTGGCGTGGCACGCCAGCTGGGCATCGAGAGCCTGCGCGCCCCACTGGTCTTCGACGGGATCCTCGCGCTTCGCAAGCTACCGCCACCCCCTCCCGACCCAGGCCATCGACCGCGCCCGTGGCATCTCGACCTCGCCGCGCTGACCACCGCCGTGCCGCCCGGGCCCGTGCCCGTGGTGCCGCGTCTCGACCTGGCCCCGGCGCCGCCTGCGGCGGAGTTGACCGAGGCGCTGGCCGAAGAGTTGGCGGCCGTGGAC
>JAERSX010000485.1 GCA_016845285.1 Deltaproteobacteria bacterium
CTTCCAGACGGCCCGCGCCTGGACGACCTGGCCCCAGCCCGAGGACGACGGGTAGCAGCTCGCCGCCGATCCCTCAGCCCGCGAGCTCGTCCAAGATGCCGCGGATCACGCCCTCGAAGGGCCCACGACCGTGGGGCTCCAGCCAGGGAAAGTGCCCCACACCATCGATCGGATGACCTTGGAAGCAACGCACATGGGCGCGCAAGAACGCCAGGGTGGCGTCACAGGACATGACGTCTTCGCGACCATGGACGGCAAAGACGGGGTGTGGGATCGCACGCAGCAACCGAGGAATCTCCCCTTCACTTATTCGTTCCCAGAGCGAGTCCTTGGATTGTCTGAACCCCGAGAGCGAGAAGCTTGTCTCGGGGAGGTGTGACAAGGTCTCAATGTCCACAACGTAGCTGGGGAGGACCAACCCCAACCTCTTGTCGACCAGGTCCTCCACGAGCGTGTGCTGGTCTTCTCGAAGGGCACGCTCCACCTCTTGGTCGATGAGCTGAAGCTCTTGAAGGCTCCGTGTACTCAAGCGCCGTGAAACCTCGGCTCCCAACGCGTGTTCCAGCTCTTCGGAGAGAGGCGCCGTCCCGATGACGACGACAGCCGTCACGCACGCGGGAAAGGCCGAGGCGAAGAGAAGAGCCAGGTTGGCTCCCCAGGAATGCCCCAGGAGAATGACCTCTCGGGCTCCGATCCGATCCATCTCCATCCGAATCGCAGAAAAGTGCGCGTGCAAGTCAGCCCTGGAGCTCGGGTTCTCCTTCGTTCCAGGCTGGGCAAAGGTAACGACGGGATGGGGCTCGAGAAAAGGCTTCAAGGTGTGCATGTACCCACAGATGGTGGGCCCGCCATGAAGCAACAAGATCGGAGCGTGACAGCTCATCGTGGTTCTACATCCTGAATGACTGCATGAACGCCGTATAGCAAGCTCATCACCCACCTTCTGCAACACCGTGAGAACCATGTCGGCTTCGAAGAGAGGCCCAGGCCTGGACTGACCAGGCGCTCCTTTCACCAGCTGTCACAGCTGAGTCAAAAGCCCTCGTCGCAGATGACCCAACAAGGCTAAGTTCCGTCCAACGGACGTTCCCATCAGATCTGCTTCACAATCGATTGAGCTGTTTCAAAGGCTCAGTGCATTTGTGGCGGCCATGCAGCAACACGAGACGCTGGATGAGCTCCTGTGGAACATGGCATAGCACATCAGCCTGATGCTCAACATCGAAGACTGTGTCATCTACCTGATCCAGAATGACATGCTGGTTCAAACTGCGGCTTATGGCATCAAGAACCCCTCTCGTCACACCATCATCGAACCCATCGTCATTCCACTCGGGGAGGGAATCGTCGGAACGGTGGCGCAAACCCGTGTACCAGAGATCGTCCCAGACACTCGACTGGATCCCCGCTACATCTCCGATCAGTTTGCCGGCTGCAGCGAGATGACGGTGCCGATTGTCTTCCAGGGAACCGTCATCGGCGTGCTGGACAGCGAGGCAGAAGGGACTGATGCTTTCTGCTTGGAGGACCTCGCGATCTTTCAAGCCATGGCCGGCATTGCAGCAAGCCGAATCGCCTGGTTCCTCGCAGAGCAAGAACGGCTCGTGGAGGCAAAGGACCAGCAGATCGAGCGCCTGGAGTCGCTGGGCCGGCTGGCCGGCGGCGTGGCCCATGACTTCAACAACCTCCTGATGGTGATTGGCTTGAACATCGAGCTGGCGTCAGGCTCCCATGATGTTCAGGACCGGCAAGAGTCGACGGAGATCGCCCTCATGGCTGTCGAGCATGCTCGAGGATTGACCAAACAGCTCACGACCTTTGCGCGGGGTGGAGAGCCGCTGCGCAGTGAGGTTGAGATGGGCACCATCATTGCCGACAGCTTCAGCGTCCTGGCTGCCCACGATTCACTTCGCGTGACCAAAGACATTGACCCCGCCCTGCCCACCGTCTGGGGTGATCGCAGTCAGCTCTCCCAAGTCGTGCAGAACCTCCTGATCAACGCCGCGCAGGCCATGAAGTTCGACGGGCACATCCACGTCTCCGCAACCGCTCAGGCCGGCGCCAGCGGTCAACGGATCGTGGTGTGTGTCCAAGACAACGGGCCCGGAATCCCGACCGAGGTCCAGCAACAGATCTTCGACCCTTACTTCTCCACCAAAGACACCGGCTCCGGGCTCGGGCTGGCGACGGCCTACTGGATCGTACGTCGCCACGAAGGAGAGCTGACGATGTGCAATGCGGAAGGGGGCGGAGCACTCTTTTCCTTCAGCCTGCCTGTTCTCAGGGTCCGGATCGCTCGCTCTCCAACCTCAGCGTCCACCAGCGTCTCGCCCTTGCACATCCTGATCCTTGATGACCAGGCGAGCATCGCCACGGGGCTGCGTCGGCTGCTCGTTCGAGCAGGGCACACCGCGACCGCGGTGATGGATGGAGCCCAGGTGGCTTCTCTGTGGCTGCAACAACAGGCCGCTGGGACACCGTTCGATCTGGCCATCCTAGATCTGGTGCATCCCGGCGGGGTGGGCGGGAAGGAGGCACTCGCCCGGCTGCGGGCTGTGTGCCCCCAAGCACGAGCAATCGTCATGAGTGGCTACTCAGACGATGAGGTCATGGCCCAACATCGACTCCATGGCTTCAACGCACGTCTCTCCAAGCCCTTCCTCAGCCGAGAGCTCGACGAAGCACTGCGTGCCGCGCTGGAGTGCTCCACCCCGTCGCCGCCTCCTCATCGAGAAGGGGCCACGTCGGTGAGCGACTGAGCCCCATCAGAGACGCCCCCTGTGGTGGGCCTGTCTTTGGTGCTGAAGCAGCAACGAGAGTCTGCATGCAATGAACTGGCTACTCGTGTTCCCCTTCCGACACAACACAGCCAGACCGGCACCCTTCCATCGAGTCCGTCGTTCTCGGCACCACAGGGAGTGCGTGCCGTCCTCAGCCCAGGACTGCCCGCTCCGCCCTTGCCAAGTGAGCCCCATAAGGACTGCCATCCGCACAGACGTAGCGCTCGTGAAGCTCACGTGCCTCGGTGAGAGCAGCCTGGGCCTCCGGAGCCCGCTGTAGGGCCACGAGCACACAGGCCTTGCGTGCCAGGAACTCCACCCGGTCCGGCGTGTCACCCGCTTGCGCAAACCAAGCATCGCCCGCCGCGATCGAAGCCGACGCCTCCTCAGAGAGCCCGAGCGCCAGCTCTACCTCCGCGAGGACTCCACGAACGATGCCCGACAGCCAGGGGTCGGGGAGTGCCTCGAGTCGCTCCACCGCGGAGAGGAGCGTGGCCCTGGCAACCCCAGACTCCCCCGCCCGGTGCTGCAGCTCCCCGAGCATGGCGCGGACATAGCTCGCACTCCGTTGATCGCTGCGCGCCAGAAAGCCAGGGAGAGCCTTCTGGTACATGTCCCGGGAAGCGTCGAGCTCACCGCCCGCAGCCAGCCCGTGCGCAAGGTTGGTTCGCACGAGATCCGCCAGGCCATCTCCCTCTGCCAGGTAGGCGGCGAGGGCCTCTTCGAGAGCGGCCCTCCAGGCAGCCGTCGGCCCCGCCGTGTACAAGATCATGCCCTGGTTCACCAAGGTGTCAGCCACACCCGAGCGGTGTCCGAGCCGGCGGTATTGGACCTCCGAGAGCCGTAGCCAGCTCTCCGCAGCCTGGGGATCTCCGTCATTCCAGCAGGCCACGCCGAGGGTGTTCAAGGCGCTGGCCTCGCCGGGCTCATCCCCCAGCCTTCGTGCGACGTGAAGCACCTCGAGGAGCAGACCTCGGGCTTCCTTGGGGAAGCTCCGGTGCTGGAACCACTTGGCACGCGTGGAGGCCACCGACAGCCACACCTGGTCGCGGGGACCGTGGGTGAGGATCTGCTCGGCCTCCGACAGCCCCTCGTCCGCCTCTTGCATACGTCCGGTGTCGATACACAGGTTTGCGCGGGCCGAGAGCACCTGTGCCCGCAGGCGTGGACTGTCCGCAGCCCCCCCGAGAGCATGGTCCAGGGCCCGCTCCGCCTCGGAAATCCGGCTCTGGTTGGTCAGCAGCCGCCCCTCCAGGAGCTTGAGCACGGCTACGTGGCGGCCTGGCCCCGATGCATGCTGCTCGCAGAGGTCAGAGAGCCACGGCAAGCGAGGTCGGGTCCCGAGGGTGCGGCTGATGGCAGGGGCAAGCAACGCCATCCGCTCCAGATCCCCGAGCTCGGTGGCCGTCCGCAGCGCCAAGAGCAGGTTGGTTCGATCCTGGGCCAGCTCCCTGGACCAAGACCAGCTTCCATCCCGGCCCTGGGGCCCCTGGCATCTCTCGGAGAACCAGGCACAGTGGCGGTCCAGCGCCAGCTCCTGGAGCCCTGCCTCCCCAGCGCGCGCCCACGCATGGTGGCGTATCGGCAACAGCAGCGCGAAACGGTCAACGCCCGTGATGGCCACCAGGCCGCGGTCCGTGAGCTCATCGAGGAAGGCATCGGGATCGTCGTTCAGCAGGGCCCCCGCAGCCACCCTCGAGAACCCTCCGTCGAACACCCCCAGCATGGCCAAGGCACGCTGGAGAGCAGGCTCGAGCAGAACCCATGACCAGGAAAAGGAGGCCTCCAGGCTGTGCTGGCGAGCGGGGCCATCCCGGGGCCCACGAGCACGCACCAGCCCCTTGAG
>JAERSX010000486.1 GCA_016845285.1 Deltaproteobacteria bacterium
GGGGCCCTGCGAGCCACCGTGCAGCTGCCTCCAGTGGTGGTGTCCGACGTGGACGGAGACGGCGTGTCCGACGTCATCCTGCCCCAAGGACGGCAGGCCCGGGTCCACTTCAGCGACGAGGGCCGCCTGGCCGTGCGGAGCCGCAGCTGGCAGCTACCCGTCGACCTCGATCCCGACGACGATCCGACGCGTGACAAGACCGAGGGCGAGCGCCGGGAGCTCGAGAAGGGCTGGTTCACCGACGTCGACGGCGACGGCAAGGCCGATCTCCTCGTGCACAGCTGGGTGGTCGACGGCTCCTGGTTCGGGGCCACCGCTGAGATCCTCTTCGCCCGGGGAACAGGCTCGGGTCTCAGCAGTCCCCAGGTCCTTCGCACCGAGGCGGCGGCCGTCGATGTGCGTCAGGTCGACTTCGACGGAGACGGCGATCTCGATCTCCTGGTGCCCCAGGTAGACCTCGGGCTCGGCCAGCTCGGTCGCGCGCTGGTGAGCCGCACCATCAAGGTGGACGTGAGCCTCTACGTCATGGAGGGCGACCGCTTCCGCCCGGACCCCGTCGATCTCGGCCGCCTCGACTTCCCCATCGAGGAGAGCCACACCCAGCAGCAGGAGCTGCAGGCCGACGTGACCGGTGACGGCATCGTGGACTACGTGACCAACGACGGAGAGCAGCAGCTGTCGGTGTACCCGGGCCATGCCGACGGCGTCGCCGACGAGCCGCTGGACACCCTGGCGATCGTCTTGCCGCCCGGAGACGACGTGCTGGCTACCCACGATCTGACCGGCGATGGCCAGGCGGAGATCCTCGTGTGGGGACCCGATGCGGCGGAGGGGATGGTGCTTCGCTGGGAGTGAGGGTGCGTGCGCGTGCGCGCCCAGGCAGGTCGACCTTTACAGGACTGCGCTGGCCTCAGACGATGAGCTGCTCGAAGAGCTCGAAAAATTCGAACTCGCCCTGCGCGATGTGCTCGTCGGCCTCGATGAGCTCGCGCACGGTGCGGAGGAACACCTCTCGGTGTTGGCGAGGGATCTCCATGGGGTCCACCTCTTCGGGGCGGGGCGGAACCAGAAGCCAGGCATCCACCATGTCGGCCTCGACCTTGGACAAACCCAGCTTCTTGACCAGAGCGCCGAGGAATTGGCGCTCCTGGTCCTGGACCTTGAGGTCGGCCCAGGCGAAGGAGCAGACGAAGCGGAGGAGGCGGACGCGGTCTTCACGGGAGAGCTCGGTGATCATGCGCGGGACTGTACCTGATCGGAAGTCGGTCAGATGGTCGGCCCCCGCCGAGGTCGGCTGGGGCGTTATCGGGCGCGGCCATGGAACAAGTCCTCCAGCTGATGCTCGGCGCCTTCGCCCTCTCGCTCATGTTGTCCGTCGGTATGGATCTGGAGTGGCGTCGCCTGGAGATCGTGTGGCGCAGGCCAGGCCGCTTCGGCCTCGGGATCTTGCTCAACTTCGTGGTGGTGCCCTGTGTGGCTGCGGGACTCGTGACGGGCCTGGGCGTGTCGCCGGCCGCGGGTGCCGCGGTGATCATCATGGCGGTGGCACCGGGAGGCCCCATGGGGGCCTTCCTGGCTCAGCAGGCCCGGGGCGATCTGGCCATGGCTGTGGCCTTGCTGCTCGCGCTGAACCTGCTCAACCCCTTGCTCACGCCTGGGTGGATCGATCTGTTGGGTCTCGCTCAGGAAGGCACCGAGCTCGAGCTCTTCGGCATCTTCAAGACGCTGGTGGGGTACCAGCTCATCCCCTTGAGCGTGGGCCTGCTGATGCGCGATCGCCTGCCCGCGTTCACCGCCCGGTGGCAGCCTCGGGTCTCGCGTGTCGCGCAGCTGCTCCTGCTGATCATCGTCGTCGGCTTCACCATCACCAATGGTGAGGTCCTGAGTGAGCTCAGCATTCGCCCTGTCATCGCCATTCTGGGCACCGTCTGGGCCTCGCTGGGTGTGGGCTTGCTCTTCGGCATCGGTGAGCGTGGACTGCCGGCCGCGCTGGCGCTCACGGCGGGCATCCGGAACGGGTCGATGGCCCTCGTGCTCGTCGGGGCCTGGTTCCCCGATCCCAAGACCCTGCTGACGGCTCTCGGCTATTCGGTGATCATGTTCCCGTCTTCGCTGGCGGTGACCGCCGTGCTCAAGCGCCGGGCCGGACCCTCAGCCGAGCTGGCCGTCGAGAGCGCGTAGACAGCCCGCCTGACCCTGGAAGCGGCCCTTGCGCCCACCACCGCGCCCGTCGAGGGCCGCCGCGACCCGGGGGCCCAGGGCGGTCACACGCTCTGCAGGCCCCACCACGAGGAAGACGCCCTTTCCGCCCATGGGGCCGCCGGTCAGCACCAACACGCGTTCTGCGGGGTCCCAGGCGCGTGCGAGCTGTCCGAGGTACGCGAGATCGGCGGCGTCCGCGTGGTGCCAGAGCGGGTCGCCAGGCTGGTTCGCCAGGGTGGACCCCTCGAGGCTGGCCAGTCGGCTGAGGATGGCCTTGCGGGCCTTCCCGCTCTGCTTGCGCTCGCTCAGGATGCGCTCGACCTCCTCGACGTGGGCCTCGGGGCCCTGGCGAAGCAGGCTCGTCAGGGCCTGCTCACGCTGGCGAAGGGCCCTCAGGGCACGCAAGGCGCGGCCACCCACCACGAAGGTGAGCCGACACCCCCCCTTGTAGGTGTCGCAGCGCACCAGATGGACCACCTGGAGCGCGGCCGTGTTCGACACGTGGGTGCCCCCGCAGGTGTTGAGGTCCACACCCTCGATCTCCACCAGGCGCACGGGGCCGCTGATGTGCTCGGGCAGCCCTCGGGTCCGGACCCCGAGGGCCTCGAGCTGGGCCTGCCCGACCTCCCTTGGGCGCACCGGTCGCGCTGCGATGACCTCGTCGTTGACGAGCTCTTCGAGGTGCGCCATCTCATCGGCAGACAGGGCTGGGCCGGTCAGGTCGATGGTGCAGAGCTCGCGCCCGAGGTGAAAGGCCCGGGTCTCGCGGCCCAGTCGGTCGTGGCAGACCGCTGTCAGCAGGTGTTGCCCGGAGTGCTGCTGCATGTGG
>JAERSX010000487.1 GCA_016845285.1 Deltaproteobacteria bacterium
CCCCTCACCCCCGAGCTCGTCGCAGCTGCCGAGGCCACCCTCGGGCGGGCCCTGCCCGCCGCCTACGTCGAGGCCTTGGGCCCATGCAACGGCGGCGAGCTCCGACGTCAGTGGCTACCGACCACCGTCGAGCTTCCACGCCAGCAGCATGGACTCGCAGTGCGTGATCTCCTCGGACTCGGTGGTGAAGATGGCACCGACACCGTGTCTGCCGAGCTCATCGACGAGTGGGGTCTGCCCGAAGACAGCGTCGTGCTGTCGAGCGAGGGCCCACAGGCCCTGGTCCTCGACTACCGCGGTGGCGGGGAACCCTCGGTCTGCTGGGCCGACAGCGACCGTGAGGCCGAGTGGACCGTGGCCCCCTCCTTCGCCGCCTTCGTAGCCGGCATCGAGTTTCGCAAGGGGCGGATCGAGCTGGCCGTGCTCGGCGACGTCGGCCGCGACGTGATCCAGGCCCGGCTCGAGGCCGCGGGCGCCGAGGGTCCCCTGCGCACCGACCACCAGGACGCCCGGATCCTGCTGCTCCCTGGCCTGACCTCTGGCGAGGCAGCGCCCACCGTCGTGCGCATCCGACCGAACCGTCGCCCCGAGATCCGCGCCTTCCACTACCCGGAGCTGGCCCAGCACCCGTGGCTCATCGAGACGAACGCCGCAGCTCCCGCCGTGGAGACCTGGCTCGCCCACCTCGAAGGCGCCTTCCCAGGTGGGCTCCTGCGCCTCAGCTGACCTGCTGGACGCAGCAGACGCGCGCCCTCAGCTCCAGGGCCTCGGCCGGAAGAATCCCAGCGAGCTGGTGTAGCCGTGGAGGAAGGTGCGCCCGTGCACGGGGCCGATCTCACCGTTTCCGAAGAAGCCACCCAGGGGCAGCTCCCCGATCTGCCGGACCACCTCGGCCGAGTCGTGATCGGGCACGCCGTAGAGTCCCTCTCCCCTGCCGAGGCAGCTGAAGAGGAGGGCGCCCGCAGGCGGCTCCGACATGCTCCGCCTGTAGCGCCCCAGCAGCTCACGCAGGTCTTCGGCCGAGGCGTCGGCGTCGCGCACGTGGAAGCGCACCTTCTGGCCGTTCTCCACGATGGCGCCGATGCCGATGAGGCCACGACGACGATCCAACCCGATGAGGTTGCGGATGAGGTAGTCGCCCGTCCGACCGGTCTTGCGGTCGGGGTCGGTCACCAGGCCGATCATGGGCGAGCGGCGGAAGCGCTCCCGATCTTCCTCGACGATGCTCTTGAGCACCGCCTCCAACATGCTGACCGCAGGCAGACCATCGAGCTCGTAGATCAGGTTCCGCTCGGCCCGGGTGATGGTGAGCGAGACACCCACCGGCCGGCAGCCCTGTGCGACCACGGCATCGAGCACGATGTCGCCGTAGAGCGCCAGTCCCACGACACCCTCGGCATGCACGCCATCCTCGAGGAAGAGGGCCATCTCGCCGGGGTCCTCGCCGCCGCTGGCCAGGCCGCCCACCTTCGTGGCGCTCGGGTAGGCCTGATCGAGGTAGTGGCCCAGGGCTGCGCTGTCGCATGAGAAGGGATCGGGCAGGAGCACGAAGGCCGGCTGCTGCTCGGGCACCAGCTCGAGGTACTGCTGCCAGGCAGCCGTGTCGCCGCCCAGCTCCTCGATGGTCTGCTGGTCGAGATGGAAGGGCACGATCGCCACGTCGGGCAACACGGCAGCGCAGAGCGACAGCGCCGGGCTTCCCTCCACCTCACGGGCCGCTCCGATGATGCCGCCGCCCGAGCAGCCCAAGAGCACGGCATCGGGAAAGCGAGCGCGCACCATGTCGGGAAGATCGGCGTAGTCGGCTCGGTGGTGGCCCGAGACGAAGACCAGCACCAGCTGGGGTTGCTCGTTTCCGAGCTCCTCGCACACCGCGTCGGCCACCTCTTCAAGCGCGTCGCGGAGCCGCTCGGAGGTTGAGATCTGCGAAGTCCAACGCATGCCGATCACTTCCTCAGCCCGGCGACAGCCAGATCGCACTGGAATTCGTGGATCGGACGCTCCCGCGTGAAGAACTGGAGCTCGGTCACCTCGGAGAGGTCGAGGTCGAAGGTCTTGCCCCAGCCCTCCTGCTCCAGGCTGGAGAACGGGATCTCACGGGTCACCCACTCGTCGGTGCCGTCTCCGCAGGCCAGGTCGATGCCGTGGAAGTCGTAGTAGTCGACCTCGCAGTCCTCCTCCTCGGGGATGACGTCGAGCTGGCGCAGCTGGTGAGCCTTGACCCGATAGACACGTCCATCACCGCGCGTCTTGATCAGCACGCTCTTGTATTCCTCGAGAGCGGGAACGGTGGCGATGAGGCTGACCGCCGCAAAGGTGCCGACTTCGAAGTCGGTGACCGAGCCGCTCCAGCGCACCCGGCAACCTGGGCCGTGGGTCAAGACTCCCGTGGTCTCGTCCTGGGCCTCGGGATCGAGACGCTCCACCAAGCTCTCCGTGAGGAACTCCTGGGTGCAGTCTTCGCCCTGGTCCAGCTTGCGCTCCAGGCCGTCGTAGATGGCGTACCACGTGCTCCCGACGACAAAGCCATGCATGGGGTCACAGTCGACCTGGTGGGTCTTCTCACCGATCGGGGTTCCGTAGGTACGAATTTCGTTCCGCTGGTCTCCGTCGGCGATGGGGTCGCCTTCCTGGAGCTCGTCCCACCAGTCTTGGGCGCCGCCGCAGGACAGCAGCGCTGGGGAGAGCATCAACGGCCATCTTG
>JAERSX010000488.1 GCA_016845285.1 Deltaproteobacteria bacterium
CTGTCCCTGCGTCCGGAGGATGCCGGAGCGGCGGAGCGTCGCATGGCGCGAGCGACGCGGACCGGTGTGCAGGCACCCACGGGGGAGGGCCCCTCCACGAATATGCGACGGACCGTGTCCCCGCGTCGTGCCACCATTGCCACACGGGATGCGCTGCGTCGTAGGCTTGCGCTCTGGGAGACTCGATGATGCGCATCCTGGTGTTGCATGGTCCGAACCTGAACCTCCTGGGGAGACGGGAACCTGAGTTGTATGGGCACGCGACCCTCACTGACATCACGGCCATGCTCGACGGCCTGGCCAAGGATCTCGGGGTGGCTCTGGATCACGCTCAGTCGAATCACGAAGGCGTGCTCATCGATCGGCTCCACTCAGCGATGGACACTCACGCTGGGGTTGTCATCAATCCGGGCGGCCTCACCCACACCTCGGTGAGCCTCCGGGATGCCCTTGCGGCCACGGAGCTGCCCTTTGTGGAGGTACACCTGTCCAATGTGCACGCTCGCGAGGAGTTCCGTTCGCGCAGCTTGCTTGTAGATCTGGCCGTCGGACAGGTGGCCGGTTTCGGCCCGGCCAGCTACTCGCTGGGCCTGCGGGGGATCGTCGAACACCTCCGCCCACCCCACCCGATCTGAAGCGAGGAGTCGTGATGGAGTTGGACCGCATCGAGGCGCTGGTGACCCTGATGAAGGAGCACGGCGTCGCTGAGCTCGAGCTGGAAGACGCGGACACCCGGGTCGTCGTCCGCTTCGCAACGGGCGCTGTCGCCCCCGTGGTCACGGCTGCCGCCCCCGCGGTGGTCGCGCCTGCTGCCGTTGGTGCAGCGCCGCCCGACGTGAAGGGACACACGCTCGAGTCGCCCATGGTGGGCACGTTCTACCGGGCGCCCAAGCCCACCTCGCCACCCTTCTGTGAGGTCGGCGACAAGGTGAGCAAGGGGCAGACTCTCTGCATCGTCGAGGCCATGAAGCTCATGAACGAGATCGAGGCTGACGCGTCGGGAATCGTGACCGAGATCTGCGTGGAGAACGCGCAGCCCGTTCAGTTTGGCCAGCCCCTGTTCCGCATCGAGCCGGCCTGAGAGCCAGAGGCAACTGGCATGTTCAAGAAGGTTCTCGTCGCAAACCGTGGAGAGATCGCGCTCCGGGTCATCCGTGCCTGCCGTGAGCTCGGCATCCACACGGTGGCGATCTACTCTGATGCCGATCGCAATGCGCTCCATGTGCGCTTCGCCGACGAAGCTGTCTGTGTAGGGCCTGCCCAGGCGAAGCTCAGCTACCTGCACATCCCCAACGTGATCAGCGCCTGCGAGATCACCCAGGCCGATGCTGTCCACCCCGGCTACGGCTTCCTTGCCGAGAACATTGCCTTTGCCGAAGCACTCGAGGCACACGGCATCGACTTCATCGGCCCCAGCAGCCATCACCTGGCTACCTTTGGCGACAAGCTCTCCGCCAAGGAGGCTGCGCGTTCGGCCGGGGTGCCTCTCCTCCCCGGTAGCCCCGGCTCGGTGACCGATGCCGATGAAGCGGCCGCCTTCGCGAGCACCATCGGCTACCCGGTGCTGCTCAAGGCGGCGTTCGGCGGCGGCGGCAAGGGCATGCGCGTGGTCAACGATGACGCCGAGCTTCGGCGCATGTTCGACATCACCTCCGCCGAGGCGGAAGCCGCCTTCGGGGACGGCTCGGTCTTCGTGGAGAAGTTCCTCGCAGCTCCGCGCCACATCGAGGTTCAGGTCGCCGGTGACAAGCACGGCAACGCCATCCACGTGGGAGAGCGTGACTGCTCCATGCAGCGGCGCCACCAGAAGATCGTCGAGGAGGCCCCTGCTGCCGGCCTGTCCGACGATCTGCGGCGCCGCATTCACGCCGCGGCCGTGCAGCTGGTACGCCACACCGACTACTACAGCGTGGGAACTTGCGAATTCCTCGTCCAGGGCGACGAGTTCTTCTTCCTCGAGGTCAACCCGCGGATCCAGGTAGAGCATCCGGTCACCGAAGAGGTGAGTGGCATCGACCTGGTTCAGCTCCAAATCCGCATCGCTGCTGGCGAGCCTCTACCGTTTGCCCAGGAAGACATCGTCCTGCGGGGCCACGCCATCGAGATCCGGGTGAACGCCGAAGATCCGTGGACCTTCGTGCCGTCGCCTGGGCGCATCGAGGGCTACCACGCGCCTGGCGGGCCCGGCATTCGCATCGACTCGGCGGTCCACGAGCAGGCCTTCGTTCAGCCCTACTATGACTCGCTCGTCGCCAAGCTCATCGTGCGGGCCGCCGACCGTGACCAGGCGATCCGCCGGACTCGTTGGGCCATGAACGAGTTTGTGGTGGAGGGTATCAAGACCACCCTTCCCATCCAGCGGGCTCTGCTGGAAGATCCCTGCTTCGCGCGTGTGCAGTTTCATACGCGCTATGTCGACGAGTGGCTGGCGAGGCGCGAGGCTGACGCGGTCGAGGACCTTGAGCAGCCCGACACATGATCGAGACGGGGTGAGACGTGGCGGTTGACCGGAATCGGCTCGAGCAGGAGGCCATGCGCTTCCTTCAGAAAGGGCAGACCGAGAAGGCCATCGCCCACTACCAGAAGATTCTTCGGCTCGACACGCGTGATCGGCGGATCCGTCAGAAGCTCGCCGAGCTCTACCTCGCAGCTGGTCGTCACTCAGACGCCGAGCGCTACTTCCGTGACATCGCCAACCATCTCGTGGGCGCCGGTCAGGAGCGGGCTGCCATCGCCGTGGTCAAGCAGCTCGTCAAGCTTCGGCCCGATGAGGCGGAGCTCCAAGAGCTTCTCGGAGACTGCTACCAGGCCTCGGGCTTCCCGCTGGATGCCAAGGCGGCCTACAAGACCGCTGTGGGCATGTACCGGCCCCGGCCGGACCTCGCGGTCAAGGTGCTCGACAAGCTCATCCGCCTGGACCCGGGAGAGCTACCGCTCAAGATCCAGATGGCCGAGATTCTCGAGAAGGCCAACTGGATGGACCGCGCGCGGGACCAGTGGTTGTTGCTGGCTGCGGAGGCAGTGCGCCTCGGGCGGCCGGATGAACGTGCGCGTTTCCTCGAACAGGCCCTCCGCATGCGGGCGCGCCTGGACACCACCTTGGACGCTGCGGAGGCCCGCCTGGCCATGGGGGATGCCAGAGCGGCGTTGACCCACCTGCAGGCCGCCTACGCCCTCGACTCGACGGTCCCGCGTACGCTGTTGTTGTTGGGGCGGGCCCTCGAAGACCTCGGACAGCCTGCGAAGGCGCGACCCATCTGGAAGCGGGCGGTGTCTCTCCTCGAGGATGGCGCCGAGCCCGAGAATCTGGCGCATGCCATTCGCCGGGCTCTGGCGTGTGGGGCCAACGATCCGGAGCTGTCGGCCCGTCTGGAAGAGGCGGACCGCCGTGTGGAGGCCCAACGGCTACGTCTGCACACCCAGGACTGGGCGGCGCCCGTCGATGCGAAGCTCGATGCGGAAGTCGTGCGGGCCGCGGTGCAGGTCCGCTACGGATTTCCGGATCGCGCTCTGGAGACCCTGGAGGCTCTCGAACGGGACAAGGCCAGCCGCTTGCCAGCACAGGTGCTGCACGGTGAGGTCCTCGTAGAGCTTGGGCGTGTGGCCGACGCGGTCGAGGTCTTCCGTGGGCTACGGCTCCCCCACGAGGATGCGGAGGCGCAGCGGACGGTCCGGCTCCAGGTGCTCTCCGGGTCAGCCTCCGAGGGCGAACAGGCCGTGGAGGACGAGGATCTCCTCGACGACGAGCTCTTGGACGACGAGCTCTTGGACGACGACGAGCTGGACGACGACGAGCTCAGCAATGAGAGCCACGAAGAGGAGGACCTCGAAGAGGAAGAGACCGAACCTCCCATCGATGCGGGCGAGGCGTCCGACCTGTCGGCGCGGGGGGCTGCTGCTCAACAGCTCGCGGAGTCCGGACAGGTGGAGGAGGCCATCGCTGCGTGGCGGGGGATCCTCTCCGACGATCCGAGCAATGACCGGGCACTGCTGCGCATCGCCGAGCTCATGTCAGGGGTCTACGATCCTCCCGGGTCGGCGGAGCCGGCACCCAAGAGTGCAGAGCCCGAGCCCGACTTTGGGTCACTCATGCGC
>JAERSX010000489.1 GCA_016845285.1 Deltaproteobacteria bacterium
GAGCTGGAACACCGACGAGGATGGCCTCCGTCAGGCCTTCTCAAGCTACGGCGAGGTCATCGACGCCAAGGTCATTCGTGATCGGGAGAGCGGTCGCTCCCGCGGATTCGGATTCGTCACCCTCGCCGATGACGAGGCCGGGCAGCGGGCCGTGACCGAGATGAACGGCAGCGCCATCGACGGCCGGAACATCCGCGTGAACGTGGCCGAGGACCGGCGCGGCGGCGGCCGACCGGGACCGCGTCGAGACGGGCCCCGCCGAGACCACGGACGCGCCGAGCCCGATGTGGTGAGCCGCAGCAGGGGCGGGCCGCCACGCCGGGACTACGGCTCCCCCCGTCCTCCGGCTCGAGGATACAGCGATGGACCGGGCGGCTCCTCCGAGCGAGGCCGGTTCGATGGACCCCGTCGGGATGGACCCCGTCGGGATGGACCACCACAGGGCCGCTGGGACAACAGGCAGGCCCCCGCGCAGGATGGCGATGGCGACTGGGCATCCGACCGCAGCGACCGGCGCCGCCACCGCAAGGGCAAGAAGAAGAAGGAAGGCGAAGGCCGCTTCGAGGATGGCTGGGGTGGCGACGCCAGCAGCCGCAAGAAACGCGGCGGCAAGCGGGGCCGCTCTACCTGGTCCGACTACGACGACGACTACAGCGACGACTAGGAAGACGAACGGCAGGACAGCGAGGCCCTGATGCAGTGATCAGGTGCCACCGGTCACGAGATCGCGGGTGACGGTGGAGATGTCACCGCAGCCGCTCAGTGCCATGGCCTCGTCGAGCTCTCTGCGCATCATCTCCAGCACCTGCTCCACGCCAGCCTGTCCCTTCCAGCCGAGGCCCCACAGCACCGGCCGGCCGAGCAACACAGCCTGCGCACCGAGAGCCAGGGCCTTGACCACATCGGTGCCACGGCGCACACCACCGTCTACGAGCAGGTTGACCCGGTCACCCACAGCGTCGGCGATGGGACCGAGGACATCGGCGGTGGCCGGTGCGGTGTCGAGCTGCCGGCCTCCGTGGTTGGACACCACCACACCGACGGCGCCGTAGTCGGCGGCGCGGCGTGCGTCGTCCACACGGATCACCCCCTTCACCAAGATGGGGAGGCGGGTCACCGAGCGCAACCAGTCCACGTCTTCCCAGGTGAGCGCTGGCTCGAGCCAGTCCTTGACGTAGGCGGCCAGCCCGCTCTGGCCCGCACGAGCCGACACCTCCTCGAAGCCCGTGCCCACGAGGTTGCGGCACTCGATGCCGGGGGGGAGGTGGAAGCCGTTGCGCACATCCCGCTCGCGGGTGCCGATGATGGCGGCATCCACGGTCACCACGATGGCCTTGCAGCCGGCGGCCTCGGCGCGATGCACCAGATCCCGGGTCAGGCCCCGGTCCTTGTAGACGTAGAGCTGAAACCAGATGGGGCCCGGACCGGCCGCGCAGACCGCCTCCATGTCTACAGTGGACAGTGTGCTCAGCATCATGATGACGCCGGCTGCGGAGGCAGCCCGAGCCGTCGCCAGCTCGCCTTCCGGATGGGCCAGCCGGTGGAAGGCGGTGGGGGCGATCATCACGGGCATGCTGGTGGGCTGCCCGAGGATCTGGGTCTTCAGGTCCCGCTCGGCGTGGCCGGTCAGCACCCGGTAGTGCAGCGGGATGCGCTCCCAGGCCACGCGATTGCCGCGCAGGGAGAGCTCGTCTCGAGCCCCACCCGCGTAGTAGTCCCAGGCGCTGGCATCGATCCGGGGACGTGCGAGCTCAGCGACATCGCGGAGATTCACTGGCTCCCTGTGGTCGATGGGTGCACCGCTGTCGGACTTGCTCACGTTGTCTCCTACCAGGCGCAGTCGGCAGACGGGCTCGACGGTGCGAGCTGCTCTCGGGAGAGCCGGTTGGCCAGCACGTCTTCCAGGGAGAACCAGATGGGCATGGTCTCGTTGCCGAGCCACAAGGCCGCCTGGTCGCTGAAGTGGGGCGAGTCGATGAGCGCACTCTGGCCGTTGGGGAAGATGTTGCGGCCGCTGACGCCCTCCTCGTCGAGGGCGATGACCATGCGGTACACCGGGCCCGAGCCGTGGTCGAAGTCTCGGCCGCCGAAGCCACCGTTGGCGGCGTCCACGCCGAAGTTGTCGCCAGGGCGCGGGAACCAGAGGAGCTCGCTCCGTGGATCGTCGGGGTCGAGGTCGTCGGCCAGAGGCAAGGTCTCGGTCGTGATGGCGAAGCTGCCGCTGATGAAGGAGAAGTCATCGCCCACGAAGTCGTCGAGCACCGACTCGAACTTCGCCTTGTGCCGCAGCCCCCAGAGCCAGGCGTCCATGTCCTCGGTGCCGTAGCCCCCGGTGCCGTCGCCGTTGCCCTCTGCTGTCAGCGCGTCGACGGCCTCCGCCAGCTCCGCGAGGGCCAGCTCGTCGCTGACCTCGACCACCTCTGTACCCAGCACGTCGAAGAAGGCGCTCTCCTCGGTGTCTTCGTTGTATGAGGCCAGGCCGAGGGGGTTGCCGGCACCGCGGCCATCCAGCAGACGATCGAGCACCCGGGTGCGGGCACCCTTGCCCGTGGGCCGCCAGACCGACGGCAGGCCCTCGTCGTCGAAGACGGCACCCACGAAGGGACCGAACCATGCGTTGAAGAGGGTGGTGGCCACGCTGTCTTCGAGGTCACCCTCCTCCACCTGGTTGTAGAAGGTCTCCACCCCCGAGGGGGTCTGGGCGCCGCCGGCCAGCCAGGCCGTGAGCCGAGCGTGGACCTCGTCCATCTGCTCGGGCCGCTCGCTGTACAGCGCCAGGATGCGGGCGTCGGCACCGTCGAGCTCTGCGTCCGTGGCCTCCAGAGCCTGTGCCCGCTCGATGGCCCCGAGCAGCACCGGCGCGTAGCGGAGCCCCAGCGGGGAGCTCATGTCGGCCTGGATGTCGGCCATGCCGGCCTCGTCGGCCGTACCCGCAGCGATGGCCTCGTCGAGACGCTCGGCGATGGTGGCCGCCCGATACCCCTGCATCCACGGCCCTCCGATGTAGTGGGGATCGTTGGTGAGCGAGTCGTCGAGGCTGAGACCACCGGGATCGTTGTTGGCTGTGACGAGGTACTCGGCGCCCATCTCGAAGGGGTACTCGTCGAAGGGCACGGTGCAGCGCTCGCCTTCCGCCCCTTGGGTGACCTTGTGGTCGGCGTCGATGGGGATGGTGAAGCCCCCATAGGTGGTGCCGTCGAGGAGCAGGGAGGGGTCAGCGCCCTCGGACCAGCTGCCGTCCGACTCGCGGGCCAGGTTCTCCCGGCAGGGCACGCCCTGGTAGCCCGTGTAGAAGGTCTGACCTTGGGAGTCGACAGCGACGAGGTTGAGGCTCAAGGCCACCGAGCCGCGGGTGGCGGACCGGAACTCGCTCACGTCTGCGGCGTGGCCGAAGCGGTCGATGGCGAGCATGGTCTTGATGGGATCGAGGGCCGTGTAGTCGAAGGTGATGGCCGTGATCACCCCGTCGCCGTCGATGTCTCCGGGCACCACGAGGTCTCCCTGGAGGTTGATGATCGACTCGCCCTCTTCGAGGGTCTCGTCCTCGCTGGCGCTGCGGCCCTCGACCTCGGCGAGCCAGCGACCGTCCGAGGTGGTCCAGCGTGTCCAGGTCTCGGTGCGGCCCTCGGAGCCCATGAGCGGCACATCGGCCACATCGACGCTCTCCTCATGGGCCGTGAGGGGTTCCCAGGCACCCTGGAAGTAGGTGGCCGAGGGCAGGCCGGCGTCGTCGAGCTGCAGCTCTTCGGCGTACCAGTCGGTGATGTCGCCCATGAGCTGGGTGAAGCCCCAGGCGACCTTCCCGTTGGTTCCCGAGGCCAGGTAGGGCACACCCACGATGCCCATGCCCGCCTGGTGGGTGTCGCCACCGCCGAGCACCGAGGTGTCGAGGCCCACCCGGTAGAACATGCTGGGCACGCTCAGGGGCAGGTGACCATCGGCGGCGAGCAGCCCCTTGCCATCGCTGCTCACGAGGCTGGAGACGGCCCAGGCATTGCTGCCCCAGCCGAGCTCGTGGTCGTGCCGGTGTCGCTTCTCCATTCGCTCCAGGCGTCGCTGGACCCGGTCGAAGACGGCAGCAGGGATCTTGGAGGTACCCGGGCGCTTGGCGCTGCTGGTGGCCTCGCCACCGAAGCCCGTCGTCGCGCTGATGGACTCGACGGGGGCCACGGGCTCCCAGATGTCGGTGTAGACACCGGCGGCACGAAGCTCTTCGAGGGCGGCGCCGGCGTACATCTCGGGCAGCCGATCTGCCGCGGCCTGGCGTCCGACATCTCCCGTCTCGAACCCGAGCTCGTAGATGACCACGGCCCAGATGGCCGTGATGTCGAGG
>JAERSX010000490.1 GCA_016845285.1 Deltaproteobacteria bacterium
CCGGAAACACCGGAGCCTCCGGGGTGTCCCGATCGCAGCGCTGGTTGCTGCTCAGGGTGCCCAGGGCCCAGACCTCGAGATCGTCCCCCTCCCCCAGACAGGGCTCGGGCAGCTCCTCGGCCAGGGCCGCGGGCCGGTCACGGAGCCAGTCCTGGATGCAGTCGATCTGGCCCTCGAATTGCTCGGTGGTCCAGGCGCTGCGGGGATCGGCGGCCACCCAGGGCCCGATGAGGGCCTCCACGGCGTCCATGTCCTCGATGATGCTGCTCTGCTCGAGGTGCGCGATGGTGTCCCAGAGCGCCTCGTAGAGGAGGTCCACACACGCCTCGTCGCCCTGGCAGCGGTCGGCGAGGATGCCGTGACGGTAGTCGGCCAGGGTGTAGGCCACCGCGCTGCAGGTGGGGGCCGAGGTACGGCTGCTCCCGAACTGGTTGTTCATGGACGAGGGGATGAAGCTCCACGTGTCTTCGGTTGGCTCGTGGTAGATGTAGACGTTGCCCGAGTAGCCCGCATAGTGGTCGTGGGCGCCGATGAGGATCTCGGTGGCCATGAAGCGAAGAAAGGGCTCAATGGGCACCAGGGTGGAGATCTCATCCAGCCAGAGCGTGTCGTCAGGCTCGGTGGCCGCGTCGCAGAGCGCCTCGAGATCGGCCCAGGAGTCGGCGCTTCCCTCTTCGTCGAGCTCCCAACAGTCACAGCCGGCATCGTCCAGGTCGCAGGGCCAGGACTCGCTCGACGACTCGTACAGACTGCCCTGCGTGTCCGCCCACCACTGCTCGATGAGCTGGTCGTCCTTCTTCTCCACGAGGGTGTAGAAGCCGTAGTCCTGGCCGGCCAGCTCGAGGTGGGCCCAGCCCGTGCGCGAGGCGGGCAGGCCCTGGTCGCGGAAGAGACGGTAGGCGGCCCACTCCGAGAGCGCGGCGGCGTCGGTGAGCTCGGCGTGGAGGTCGAGGGCCTCGAGGCCGTGGTAGCGCTGGCCGTCCACCAGCCGGTCGAAGTCCACCTTGAAGCTCGGCTTGCCGCTCAGGGGCTGACTCGAGCTCCAGCCCTTGATGCGCAGCCCCACCTCGAGCTGCTCGGTGCCGTCGCCGAAGACCGCCGGCACATAGGCGCTCCCGTCGGCATCGAGGGCGGCCCAGGCCTCGTCTTCCAGGGTGATCACGAGCTCGTGGACGTGGTCCTCGCGGAAGACCTCCTCCTCGCCCACCTCGCTGCCCGGCACGGACTCCACGCCCGTGTCCATGTGCGAGCCCACCGCAGCGGTGTCGTCTGAGGTGCTGCTGTCGTCCGAGGTGGACGTGTCGGTGGCAGCGCCGGACGCTGAGCTCGGCGGGGTGGGGCTGCACGCGAGGGCGAGAACGGCGAGCAGGGCGAGCACGGCCCCATCATAGACGCCGTGGCCCACGCCCTCAGCGGGCCGGTGCCCGGTGGATGCGGATCTCCACGCGCTGGTTGCTCGCCCGCCCCTCGGCGGTGCTGTTGTCCGCTCGGGAGAAGTTCGCCGCGGCAGCCCCCACGACCACCCGACCTTCAACGCCCTTCTCCTGCAGCACACGCATGACCAGGCGCGCCTGAGCGTAGGTCAGCTCCCAGTTCGAGGCGTGCTCGGCGGAGTGATGGGGACGGTCGTCGGTGTGGGCCACGATCTCGAGATCGACAGGGCCGTCCGCGCTCAGGCTGTGGGCCAGCTGGTCGAGCAGCTGGGACCCCCGCGGCGACACGGTGACCCGGCCCTCGTTGAAGATCTGAGCGGACGGAATGCGGAGCATGACCCGACCGCCGTCGTCCACCAGCTCGACGCGTCCAGCGAGCGGCGGCACGTCGAAGAGGTCCTGCCACCGCGCCATGATCGCCTGCTCCTGAGCAGCCTCTCGACGGGCCTGCGCCTCTCGCGCCATCGCTGCGCTCACGGCCTCGACCACCACGTCCAGCTCGGGGTCTTCGACCTCCTCCTCTGGCGTCGCAGGCACCCGCGTGCTGAGGGTGGCGAGGTGGCCCCGCACGGTGGCGAGCTCGTCAGCCTGGGCGGCGAGCTGCTCCTCCAAGGAGGAACAGCGCTCGTCGGCCTGCTGCACGGTCGATGACAGCAGCTCGATCTTCGTGTCCTTGTCCCGCCCCTCTTCGAAGCAGGCCAGATCGCGGGCCGAGAGCGCCATGCGCGTGGCGTCGAGCTGGACCTGCACCACCTCGTGGCTTCCACGGGGAACACAGCTCAAGAGCAGCAGAGCAGCCAACATGGCAGACCTCCTCAAAAGATCGTCCAGGAGGCCCGGAGCACGAGGCTCTGCTGGACCTGCATCCGGTCGATGACGCGGGGCTCGAAGTCGACGGTGGAGAAGTAGTTGAGCGACAAGCCCCGCGAGATGCGCAGGGACAGGGTGTTGCGCCAATTCACAGCGGGCTGCCCCAGGTTGTCGGGCTCGGCGAAGAGCTCGAGGTCCGTCGACCAGATGACCCAGCCCGGCAGGCGCACGGTGGCCACCACGGTGGTCTCGAGGCCGCGCTCGTTGAAGGACTCGACGGCCACGTACTCGATGACCTGGGTGGAGGCGGAGTCGTCGAGGACGAGCGCCCCCTCGTAGAGGCTCTGGCGGAGACCCAGGCCGACGCGCCAGTTGAAGGTGACGCTGCGGTTCTTGCGCAGGAAGCGGGTGTTGAGCCCCACACCCTGGCGCAGCAGCGTGGGCTGCCAGGCGTCGGCCAGCCGCCAGGAGTCGCCAGCCTGCACGGCGTCGGTGCGGAGGCTCCCGTCGAGCTCACGCACCCGGAAGGTGGTGTCCTCGCTCGCCAGCACCGAGGTCGGAAAGGCCTGGCTCTGGCCACCCGCCCGAGCGTAGGGGCCCATGGCTCCGGCCCAGGAGCGGGTGTACAGCAGGTCTGCGCGCAGCCGATCCGTCGACTTCACCACCGCCAGGGGCTCGGAGCCCTGGGGACGCACCTGAGAGGCACCCTCCTCGAGCTGAGCCAGGAGAGAGATCCGGTTGGGCTCGTCGGTGAAGACGATCTGGCCGTCGATGGAGCCCGCCGCGCTCACCTGGGTCTGGTTGAAGACACCCACCACGTTGGAGTTGTTGACGACCGACCCGTCCAGACCCACCACCAGGGTGCTGAACCAGCGCTCGTCTCCCCGACCGCCGCTGCTGAGATCGTCGGGCAGGAGCACGCCCGCGCCGAGGAATTCGCCCGTGTCGGAGTCCTGAACCAGGCGGAATCGCACGAAGCCGCCCTCGGGCACCGCCACCGTGGCGAAGTCACGCATGGAGCGGGAGTCCCGACCGGGCGGGGCCAGGCGGTAGAGGCCCGGCGGCACCAGCCAGGTCTGGAGGAACTCGCCCTGGAGTGTGGCGGCGCCGAAGCCCGTGCCCACGGGCTCTCGGGTGTCGAGACGGGTCAGCTCGTAGCTGCCGCGGTGGGGAATGCGGTTGGCGTCGGTGACCTCGATGCGCAGGGCTCCCCACTGCACGGGCACCAGCGTGGTCTCGCCCTCCACCACCTCGATGGCCACGCCCACCCCGTGGGC
>JAERSX010000491.1 GCA_016845285.1 Deltaproteobacteria bacterium
CCTTCGCCTGCAACAACGACGCAGACGACGACGGCGACGGCAGCATCGACGCCAGCGACAGCGACTGCGACGAGGGCATCGACGACGACGAGCACTTCCTCAGCGCGGACTGCTCGGACGGGCTCGACGGCGACGCCGAAGGCTACACCGACGACGACGACCCCGACTGCTACGAAGGCGCCGACGAGAGCGGCTTCGGCCAGGCCGCCTGCAACGACGACGACGACAACGACAGCGACGGCGCCACGGACTCCGCCGACAGTGGCTGTCTGGACGCCTGGGACAACTCCGAGTCAGACACCGACAGCGGCGACTGCGGCGACGGCACCGACAACGACGACGACGGCTGGACCGACGACGACGACCCCGACTGTGGGCTCTACGGCGAAGAGGTCGGGTACACGACCTACGTCTGCAACAACGGCGATGACGACGACGGCGACGCGCTCATCGATGCCGATGACAGCGGCTGCGCCGACGCCCTCGATCCCGTCGAGGCCGACCTCGGCAGCAGCTGCAGCGACGGCAGCGACAACGACAACGACGGCTGGACCGACACCGACGACCCCGACTGCTACGACGCCACCGCCGAAGCAGGCACCACCGATGCCGAGTGCAACGACGGCACAGACAACGACGGCGACGGCGACACCGACGCCGACGATGGCGAGTGCCTGGACGCCTGGGACAACCTCGAGGCCGACTCCGCCAGCGGCGAGTGCTCCGACAGCAGCGACAACGACGGTGACGGCTGGATCGACACCGACGATCCCGACTGTGGTCGCGGCGACACCGAGGACAGCGAGGACAGCAGCTACACCTGCAACAACTTCATCGACGACGACAGCGACGGCCTGAAAGACGCCAGCGATCCCGGCTGCTCGAGCGCCTTCGACAACGACGAAGACCACACCCCCGAGTGCGCCGACGGACTCGACAACGACGCCGACGGCTGGACCGACACCGACGATGCCGACTGTGGCAGCGCCGACACCCTGTACGAAGACGACGGCTTCGCCGGGGCCGCCTGCAACGACGAAGCGGACAACGACGGCGACGGCCTCGTCGACGCCGACGACCTCGGCTGCACCGAGGCCACCGACACCGACGAGGAAGACCCCGAGACCGAGTGCAACGACGCCATCGACAACGACTCGGACGGCTGGACCGACACCGACGACCCAGCCTGCGAGACCTCAGTGACCGAGACCGAGGACGATGGCTTCGGCGGCTCGACGGAGTGCAACGACAGCAAGGACAACGACTCCGACGGACTCGTGGACACCGCCGACAGCAACTGCATCGCCGCCACGGACAACTCCGAGCAGTACTGAGGCGGCCGCTCCTCTCCGGAAGCTGAGCAGACCCGGGAAGCCCGCAGCGCCTACCTGCGCGCTAAGCCTCCGCCCATGACCGCCTCCGACCACCAGCACGCCGCGATGCCCGGCACCCTCTACGTGGTGGCCACCCCCATCGGACACCTGGGAGACCTGTCGGCGCGGGCCGCAGATCTACTCGCCACCGTCGACGTCCTCGCCGTCGAGGACACCCGGGTCACCCGCAAGTTGACCAGTCACCTCGGGGTGCCGGGCGGTCGCCGTCTCACACCCCTCCACGACCACAACGCCGCGCGGGTGGTGCCCGGCCTGGTGAGGCGCCTCGAGGCCGGCGAGAGCGTGGCCATCGTGTGCGATGCCGGCACGCCGCTCTTGAGCGACCCCGGGGCCCCCCTTGTCGAAGCTGCGGTGAACGCCGGCCTCCCCGTGGTGGCCGTTCCCGGCCCCAGTGCCCTGCTGGCCGCCCTCGCCATCGCGGGCCTGCCCACCACAGCCTTCAGCTTCCACGGCTTCCTCCCGTCCAAGGCAGGCAAGCGCGCCTCGGCCATCGCGGCTCTGGCTGACCGCTCCGAGACCCTCGTCTTCTACGAAGCTCCGCAGCGCCTGATGGCCACGCTCGGCGCCCTGGAGGCCGGGCTCGGCGACCGGGCCGCCGCTCTCTGTCGCGACCTCACCAAGCAAGGAGAGTCCGTGTTTCGCGGGCCTCTCTCCGAGCTACCAGCCGCCCTGGCCGATGACCAGGTCTGGGGCGAGTGGGTGATGGTGGTGGAGGGCCGCCCCGTCGAGGTCGAGGTCGACGAGACCGGTGTGGATGCGCTCATCGATGCGCTGCTCGCCGAGGCGCTGCCCACCAAGAAGATCCGGGACATCGTCGCCCGCATCCACGACCTCCCCAAGCGTGAGATCTACCAGCGGATCCTCGGCCGCAGCTGAAGCTCAGCCCCTCTTGCGCAGTCGGCACACGAAGAAGCCCTCGTGCCACCGACTCGGCGCAAGTCGAAGCGCGCCCGACACGCGACGGTCGAGCTTGAGCTCCGGCCACTCCAGGACCGCCCTCCTCCGACCGTCGACCTCCAGCTCCACGGGCTCGACAGCGGCATCCTCCCGATGGCGCAGGAGGTGGGAGACAGGCGCCTCGTTTTCTTCTGGGGCCAATGTGCAGGTGCTGTAGACCAGCAGGCCTCCCGGCTTCAGCACCCGCCAGGCCGCCATGAGCATGCGCTGCTGGAGCCGCCGATGCTTCTCGACGCGGCCGAGCGACCAGTGCTTGAGGGCATCACCTCGACGCAAGTCGACCATGCCCTCGCCGCTGCACTGGGCGTCGAGCAAGATGCGGTCGAAGGGCCCCTCGAGCTCCTTGTCGAGGTACTGCCCCGGCACGCAGCAGAGCTCGTGCACGTCGACTCCGTGCAGGGCCACCACCTCGCGCAGCTTGGGCAGCCTCGCGGGCAAGCCGTCGTTGAGCCAGAGCTCGGCGCCGTTCCCGGTCAACGCCGCGATGTGAGCCGACTTGCCGCCGGGCGCCGCGCAGACGTCGAGGATGCGCTGTCCCGCCGCCACATCCAAGGCCAAGGCTGGCACCAGAGACGAGGCGTTCTGGACGTAGATCCTCCCCTCCTGAAACCAGGCCGATCGGGTGAGCTCGTGCTTGTCTCCCTCGAAGAAGACCGCGTCTGGGCACCAGGGAATGGGGGTCAGCTCACCGAAGTCCGCCAGAGCGGCCCAGGCAGCCTCGGCGGCGTCCGGCGTCTCGACGCGAATCCTGTTGAGCCGCACCGAGCTCGCGAGACCACCAGTGAGCCGCTCCTCCACCTCTCGCGCCGGCAGAGACAGGGCCTGCGCCGAGCGCGTCAGGAAGGTGCGCCGCTTCCAGGAGCCCCCTTGCGCGGGCCGACCCTTGCCCGTGGCCTTGCGACCGGCCGGCGCCCTTCGGTTCTTGCGACCCATCCGCCGACACGTGCCCGGCGCGCTCGAGCCAGCCGACGACCTCACCGATGACCTCGCGGGCCGGCCGCCAGGTGTAGCCGAGCTCGTCCTCGGCGCGGCTCGAGTCCACGTAGAAGAAGTGAACGGCGTGGGCCATCAGGTCGGGATGCACCGGCGTCGGGAGCCCCAGGCGGGCCATGGTGGTGATGGCCCAGAGCGTCAGCCCGTTGGGCAGCTGCAGGATGAACTTGTCGCCCTTGCCGGCGGCCTCGAGGGTCATCTTGATGATGTCCCGGGCGTGCACATTGTCGCCGCCCAGGATGTAGCGCTTGCCCGGCGTCCCCTTGGTCAAGGCAGCGGCGATTCCGCCGGCGATGTCGTCGACATGGCTCACGGCCGTGCCGCCGTTCACCGCCAGGGCCGGCCAGTCCTTGATGGCGTCGCGCAGGTAGCTGGCGGTGATGAAGTCGTCGTCATCGGGGCCGTACACCTCGCAGGGGCAGACGATCACCGCGCCGACCCCGTGGTTCTCGGCATAGTCACGACAGATGGCCTCGGCGTCGCGCTTGGCGTGGGCGTAGATGAAGGGCTCCGCGGGCAGGTCGAAGGGACTGTCCTCGTTCTGGACGACCTCTTCCTTGGTGCCACCGATGGCAGTCACCGAGCTCACGAAGACCACCCGCAGGCCCCCGTGCGCCTTGGCCGCTTCGCAGACGTTGCGCGTGCCGTCCACGACGATCTCTCGCATGAGCGGCGAGCGGATCTGCTCCCAGGCCGACAGGCTGGCGAGATGGATGATGGCGTCACAACCCTCTGCACCAGCCATGATGCTGTCGGGGTCGCGGATGTCGCCGAGGTGACGCTCGAAGGGGATGCCCTCGAGGCGGTGGGTCTTGCTGGTCTGCCGCAACAACAGCCGGAGCTCGTGCCCGTCGGCATGCAGCCGGTGCACCACGCGCGACCCGATGAAGCCGTTGCCACCGGTGACGAAGACCTTCATGGGACCGCTCCTAAGCCCGCGAAGCACGGGCTGGTCGCGGGGGCAGGCCCCCTAACCCACGTCCCTCTCTTGACGCGGCACCTGGCGGAGAGGTGGCACCATGGGGGTGGAG
>JAERSX010000492.1 GCA_016845285.1 Deltaproteobacteria bacterium
GTGAGCGGGGCGACTACCCACACTTCATGCTCAAGGAGATCCACGAGCAGCCCACCGCCTTGCGGCAGTGCATCAGCGGTCGAGTCGTCCCTCAAGAAGGGTCAGCGAGGGTGGGCGGCCTCGATCTGAGCCCCCGAGAGCTCGTCGACATCCGCCGGGTTGGGCTGATCGGCTGTGGCACGGCGCTGCATGCTGCGCAGGTGGGCGCCATGGCCATCGAGCAGCTGTCGCGGATTCCTGCGACAGCCCACATCGCGAGCGAATTTCGGTATGCAAACCGAGCTGTCGACTCCCGCGGACTGTTCTTCGCGGTGAGCCAGAGCGGGGAGACCGCCGACACGGTGGGAGCCGTCAAGGAGATCCAGCTCAAGGGTGGTCGGGTCATGGGCGTCGTGAACGTGGTGGGTTCGTCCATCGCCCGGGCGTGCGGCCGCGGGGTCTACATCCACTCCGGGCCCGAGATGGCTGTGGCCTCGACCAAGGCCTTCTCGAACATGGTGGCCGCGCTGATGCTGTTCGCGCTGCAGCTCGGGCGCACCCGCACCCTCAGCCAGCAACAGGGACGCGAGTTTGCCGAAGGGCTGCTGGCCATTCCGGGTCTGGTCGAGCGCTACCTCGAAAACCCTGGGCCCATCGACAAGATCGTGCGGTGGATGCCGGATGCCAAGCTCGCCCTCTTCTTGGGACGCGGCTTGTCCGCACCGGTGGCGGCCGAGGGGGCGCTCAAGCTCATGGAGGTGGCCTACGTTCCCTGTCTGGCCTACCCCTCGGGTGAGATGAAGCACGGCCCCATCGCGCTCCTCGAGGAAGGCACCCCGGTCATCGTGGTGGCACCACACGACAGCCTTCGCGACAAGACCGTGAGCAACCTGCAGGAGTGCCGAGCCCGCGGGGCACGCATCGCGCTGATCCACACCGAGGGCGACCCGATCGCCCAGCACGCCGACGTCGCCATCGCCGTGCCCCGGTGTCTCGAGTGGTTCAGCCCCTTGCTTACGGTGCTGCCGCTACAGCTGCTGGCCTACCAGGCCGGCCTCGCCATGGGACGTGACATCGACCGACCGCGCAACCTCGCGAAGAGCGTCACGGTGGAGTGACGTAGATCACCCTGGATGCGCGAGCGTCTCCTCGAGGAGCATCCCTTCCCAGGTCCAACCCCACCGCCGTCCTCCTCGCTCGACGACGGCATCGCAGGGGAGCCCGAGCACGTCCCCGAGCATGTCCTGGTCGGTGTCGGGCAGGCTGTGAGGCGGAGTGACGGGTCTTCCCGTCGGATCCCAGGCCAGTAGTTCGCCGTCATGGATGGCCACCACGCCGCTCGGCCCCACCTGTGCGAGGGGAGGGAGGCCTGAGCTTGGTCGCCAGGTGCGCAGGCCAGTGTCGAGGTTCCAGAGGGCTCCACCGGGTCCCAGGAGGAGTGCACCGCAGCGAGATGGGGGGGCGCCGTCTTGCGGTGTCGGGCGACGAGGTGGCCCGTCTTGGACGAAGCGAAGCGCTGTGAGGGGCCCCTCCGTCACCAGGGGCCGCACGAGCCCCCGCGGCGGGGCCCAGGCGAGACGGTCGCCGGGGAGGGAGAAGGCAGCGCTGCCCGATGGCCCCGCCACCACCTCTTTCGCTGACGCTGAGAGGCTTCCGGCCACCTGCGGAGAGCCACCACCCCGGAGGCGGTAGACCGTCGGCCCATCGGTCCACACCAGACCAGGGTGGTCTGGAGCCGGGGCGCAGCGCGGGGTCAACGCGCCCATGGGTACCCGTGGACGCTCATCGGCAGCGAGGTCGATGAGGCCGATTCCGTCCTGGTCTCCGACGAGGCACCACCGTCCGCCCGGGCGGATCCATCGCGTGTGGTCGGGAGGCGTAAAGGTGTGGGCCCGCCCACCCTCGATGCGGGTGAGGCGCAGGCCATCCTCGTGCTGCCACACCACGGTGCTGCCGGAGTCGGACACCGCGACTGCCCGCACATCGGGCAGTTCCCAGATGAAGGTCCCGTCGGCTCCCTGCTCCAGCCAGTGGCCCAGGGTGGCTCCCACCCAGCCGGACAGACGGGCGTGGCGGTGACGCAGCACCCCCGTCGCTCGCAAGCGACCGCGGTCCTCGAGCCGGAGCCCGTCAGTCGTCGCTGCGGAGCGCCACCACGCGGCCATCCGCCAACCCCAAGACGAGCTGGTCATCGAGCAGGACAGGATCTCCTGTCACTGCTGCGGCGAGGTCGACCCGCCAGATCTCACCACCATCATCGAGGTCATACCGAACGACCTCTCCCGCAGCCGTGCCCACGAGCACGCTGCTTCCCAGGACCACCGGCGTGCAGCTGAGCTCGGCACGGGCGTCCGCGGCCCAGATCACGTCGCCGGTGTCGGGGTCGAGAGCCGTCAGGGTGCCATCGCGATCCGGCAGCAGCAGGTAGCGACCAAGGGCAGGGGGGGCGCCGGGCTCGAAGGTGCCGCGCCATCGCCAGCGCTCGTCTCCCGTCGCGCTTTCATAGGCCGCAACGCCACCTGGGCGTCCCATGACAGCGGCGTAGGCAGCGAACACCGTGGTCTGGTCGAGGACGGGATGTCCAAGTCCAGGGCCGGGAAGGGCCGCCGCCCAGGCCTCTCCCTCACGGCCGATGGCCAGGAGCTGGCCCTCGAGGGTGCTGAAGTAGAGCTGTTGGCCGTCGCTGCTTCCGCCTCCCGCCGACGAGTATCCAGCCTCGATGAGCCAGCCGCCAGCACCGCCTACCATCCCGTGGAGTGTGACCCACGCG
>JAERSX010000493.1 GCA_016845285.1 Deltaproteobacteria bacterium
GGTCAACGTCGCCTCGGCGCAGTCTCCCTCGACCGCCAGATCCTGCTCACCCCGGGGCTCCTCCTGCTCGACCTCCACGCCGTAGCTCTGGTCGAGCACCATGACGTAGCCCAGGTAGCCCAGCTCCGAGAGCATGTGCAGCTCACCCGAGAACTCGCCCGCATCTTCGACCTCGAGCTCGAGCTCGACCTCCATCTCGAAGTCGCCGACATCCGCGTTCGAACAGTCCAGCGTGCCGCTCCAGTCGCCAGCGATGTTGGCTCCACAGCCAGCGCTCACGAAGAGCGTAAAGAGTCCCAGCATCCGACGCATCTCGACCTCCGTTCGGCCGACCATATCACCCCCCAAAACGCTACGATGCCGGATGCGCACGCCCACACTCGCCCTGATCGCCATCGTCTCCTGCAAGCCAGACCCGGGCGACCAGACCCTCGATGACACAGGAGGCGCAGGGCCAGTCGACCCGTCGGAGCTCACCGAGATCCCACCGACCCTCGGCATCTCGGAGACCGCCGCCGTGGACTGTGCAGATCCCTACATCCCGCCCGAGGAGCTGACAGGCGAGGACGGCCTCGGCTACCACGGCTGGGACTGGGAAGACCTCGAGTTCAAGCTTCGCTGGAGCGTGTCGAACCGCTTCGACAACAACTGGATCTCGCTCAACACGGGCGTGTACGACTCGGTCCGTGTGATGCCCCAGCTGGTCCCCGAGGCCGGCGGCTGCCTCAAGGACGCCGTCACCACCGGGCTCTCCCGCTCGGCACCCCTGGCTGGTGCCCTGGACGGATTCAGCGCCTATGCCCACGGGGACGAGACCTACCTCGAGCTACAGCACGACCGCTACGTGGCGCCCACCTACGCGCCCGAATCCGAAGACACGGCCCTCTACCAAGCGCTGGCCGGGCTTCATGGCCTCGACAACCCAGACCCCGACGCCCCGTCTGCTGGCGACTGGGACCCGGAGGCCATCTGGGCCGTCACTCAGGCCTGGTCCCCGAGCGCACAGACGGCGCTGGCCGACCTCGTGTGGGCCATCGGCGAGGCCGCGCTGCTCGAGGAGGAGGCCCTCGCCAACATGGATCCCGACGCCGCCCGACGGCTCCACGATGCCTACCTCGACGAGCGCTACACCGGCAGCTCGACCATCTTTCTGTCTCCATACAACGGCGACGTCATCGACGACACCATCGACCACGCCGATGACCTCGCACTTCGCGCCTACGTGCGCGCAGGCCTCCGCCTCGCCGAGGCCACCGAGGCCGCCCGCCTGGCCCTGGTGGCCGAGACACCCCACGACCAGGGCGAGCTCGATCTGGCCACGCCCTGGGGCCGCGTCGTCCTGAGCGCCGCCGATCGAGACGACGTGCGAACCGCCACAGACATGGACGGCGTGGCCCTGTTGGTCGACGTGGCCGGCGACGATGTCTACGACGGCCAGTACGCCGCCACCCCCCACTTCTGGATGGCCGCCGGCGTGGTCCTCGACCTCGAGGGCGACGACGTCTACGGTGCAGACACGCCCGACATCGAGAGTGAAGACACGCGGGCCAGCGACGCCCTCGACGTGGACTACGGCTTCACCCAGGGCGCAGGCCTCTTCGGCGCCGGCGTCTTGGTGGACGGCGGAGGCGACGATCTGTACATGGCCAGCGTGTGGGCCCAGGGCACCGGCGCCTTCGGGGTGGGCCTGCTCGCCGACCACGGCGGCGCCGACGACTACCGCCTGGGCCTCGCCGGCCAGGGCCAGGGCCAGTTCGGCGTGGGCCTGCTCGCCGACACCGACGGCGACGATCGCTACGGCGTCTACACCTACGGCCAGGGCGTGGGCCGCCCCGGCGGCGCGGGCCTGCTCCTCGACAGCGACGGCGACGATGTCTACATCGCCTACTACCAGGCGCTGGATCCATGGCTACCCGAGCCCGGCTTCCCCAACCACTTCGGCCTCACCACCTCGTCGATGCCCTACAACGACGGTGAGAACGCCCACTACATGAGCATCGCCCAGGGCACCGGCTGGGGCTACCGAGGCGACTGGTTCGACGACTACACCAACTGGATGGGTGGCCTCGGCGCCCTCATCGACCTCGGTGAGGGAAACGACGAGCACTACGCCGACAACATGAGCATGGGTCAGGGCTTCATCTACGGCATGGGCTTTCTCTACGACGGCGGAGGAGACGACCTCTACCGGACCTTCTGGTGGGGCCCCGCGGCGTCCGCACACATGGGCGTGGGCCTGTTCTGGGAGGAGGGCGGCGACGACGACATCCACGTGACCTGGGCCAGCGGGGGCTTCGGCTACGACTGCAGCGTGGCCTGGATGCTCGATCACGGCGGCGACGACGTGTACTCAGGCCAGTTCCACTACGGCCGTGCCTACACCTATGGACTCACCTTCATGATCAACGAGGGCGGAGACGACGAGTACAACGCCGAGGTCGACCGCCAGCGGACCGATCCCTACTTCGGCACGGTCATCGGGGGCGCCAGCACCAACCTGTTGGGCGCCTTCCTCGACCTGGGCGGTGGCGAAGACACGTACCGAACCAGCGTCGACAGCGTGGGCAACGATGCGGTCTGGTACCACGCGCCATCGGGAGACGACGTCGATCCCGAGCTCCACAAGGGCATCGGCATCGATCGCTGAACATCCGCCACCCGACCGCGCCGGGTCACCGCCATCCGCACCGGGTCAGGCGCTGCCCGTGTCACGGCGTCTACGCAAGCCAAGGAGCAGCCCGAAGACGAGCGCGCCGACGGCAGCCACCGCGGCGAGCCCGCCGACCCACGCGGCCCGCTCCGGGTCGGCGACCCCGCAGACCGTGTACCAGGCGTCGTTCGCTCCAGGGCGGTCGGGACAGGACAACGAAAAGGGCTCGTCGTAGTCGGTCACGCAGAGGTAGCGCTGGCGGGAGAGCCCCGTGATGTCGACCCAGGTCACCTCACACGCGCCCAGGGGCTGGTGTACGCCGGCGCTCCGGTGGGTCTCGGGGGTGCCCGTGATGCCGAGACCCAGCAGCACCGCGAAGTAGGCGGGCAGCACCCAGGACAGCCAGGAACGGGCACCGACAGGCACCACGGGTCGGGGGCCGCCGACGGCGACGAGGCCGTAGATCACGAGGCCGACCACGAGCGCCCCGAACCCTGGGCTGCCCCCGTCCACCTGCTGGAGCGCCGTCATCTGCACCATCATGAGCAGCGTGCACAGCGCCAGCAGGCGGGCCATGCCCACGACGACCACGCGGCGGTCGACGGACTCGACCCCCCGCAGCGCCCAGTCCACCAGCCCTGAGAAGGCGCCCGAGAAGGTCAGCACCCACAGCGTGCTGCTGCACGGCGCGCCCAGGATCCGCGCGCTCAGCGTGGCGTCGGTGTCGTGCCAGGTCCACCACAGGAAGGGCGGACCCACGATGTCGAAGGGCGCATAGAAGAGCACCGCCGCGAGGCCGGTCAGGCCGATGGTGCGCCAGCGCGACAGCCCCCAGCGCCGCGCGGCCACGGTGGGGAGGTACAGAAAGCAGATGTAGACGCAGGGGATGTAGAGGGGCAGGCGCGGCGTGAGCATCACCAGGCCCTGGGCGTGCCAGAAGTTGTCGACCAGGGGCAGGGCCATGAAGATGAGATCGTTGGCCGTGCCGGCGAGGAGCGCGCCCACCCAGATGAAGCGCGTCTCCGCACCCGAGCGCCAGGCGTGCAGGCCGGCGACCAGGGCCAGGCCGACGAACAGCAGCTGCCCCAGCACGAAGGTGGGCTGGGCCGCCCAGGCCGCCGTCGGATCGGCCAGCACCCGCCAGGGCAAGTCCGTGCTCACGCGCTCAGATCCGTGACCGGCGCCGGCATGGGGGCCCCACGGTCGCCGAAGGTGGTCTCGTCATAGTGGCGCTCGGGCCGATGGACGGTGCCGTGGAGCCGGTCCCAGAGCGCGGTGTGGTGGCCATAGTTGCAGTGGAAGTAGCGGTGGTGGTCGTTGTGGAAGGCGTTGCTGCCGTGGAGGGGAAGGGGCCAGCTCACACGCGCGCCCACGTGGTCGAGCGCGCCGATGAAGTAGGTGTAGAGCACCACGGCCACGTACACCGTCCAGTGCATCGGCAGCACGAAGGCCCACAACAACAGGGTGCTCTGAAAGACCAGGAACTCACCGGGATGGGTGGCCGTGACCGTGAAGACGGTGGGGGCGACGAAGCGGTGATGACGCGCATGCACGTGCCGGAAGATCCAGCGCTGGTGCATCAGGCGGTGGGAGTAGTA
>JAERSX010000494.1 GCA_016845285.1 Deltaproteobacteria bacterium
ATGCATAGGCGGTGAGGCGCCCGCGGTAGCGGGTGAAGATCTCCTCGAAGGCGTCGGCCTCTCCGGCCCGCCAGCGGGCGATCAGGACGTCGTCGGCGGTGGGGGTCGGGGGCTCGTGCACGCAGGGCGAGTCCATGGCACTTCGGGGCGAGGCGATTCACCCAGCACAACGACGTTGATGCCGAAGTGTGGGATCAAAGATCCACATCGCGTCGCCTGTGGCGTTTTGGGCTGAGAGGATGTTCCCATGCTCCCGCTCCCACCCGTCCTGGTGCTGTCCCTCTGCGCTGCCCCCGCAGGTGCTCAAGATCCCTTCGCCGACAGCACCGTCCTGAGTACCGTGACCGCGGTGCGCTCCGACTCGCGCGAGGTCAGCCTCCTGGGAAGGGCACTCTCGGCCGGACCCGACCTCAACGGTGACGGAGCCTCAGACCTCCTCGTGGGGGCCCCCGGCGCCAGCAGCACCGCCCGGAGCACGGCCTGGCTGCTGCACGGGCCGGTGACCGGACGCGCGGACATCGCCTCGGACGGTGTGGCCATAGAGGCCGCCATCGGCCAAGAGCTCGGGTTCGCCGTGCTCCTGAACGACCTCGAGCCGGGGTCAGACCTTGGCCCGGGGCCAGCCCTCGTCGTCGGTGCGCCAGGCACGGGCACCACGGGTGCCGTCTATGCGCACATGGGTGATGTGCAGGAAGACGTGTCGGTGAGCGACCTGGACCTGGAGATCATCGGCGGCTCGGACGCCGGCCGCTTCGGTCACGCTGTGGCCATGGCTCTGGACGCCGGTGGTGATCCCTGGCTGGCGGTGGGGGCTCCCGGCGCACTGGACGGCCGTCGGGAGGGCGGCAGCATCCTGCTCTTCGAGGCGCCGCGCTCCGGCACCCTGGTGGCCGAGGACGCCGTCATCGAGCTGCCGGCACCCACCGACGAGTGGCGCTTCGGTCATGTCCTCGCCTGGAGCGGCGACCTCGACGGGGACGGAGCGAACGACCTGGTCGTGGGCAGCGCGGAGAACCGCTACCCCGCCCTCGATCTGGCGCGCTTCAACGTGTACACAGCGGGAGATCTGTGGGATGCGGAGCCCGTGGTGAGCCCCTCGGCGGTGATCATCGGCGGTAGCCTGGCCGACTCGGAGTCGTTGGCCGTCACGGCACATGGCGACCTCGACGGTGACGACGTGGACGACCTCGTCCTGGGCCTCCCCGACGACAGCAGCGGCGCGGACAGCCCCAGACTGACGGTGGTCGTTCAGTCGAGCGCTGAGTTCGCGGAGGCCAAGCTCTCCTTGTTCGACAGCGAGGGAGAGTACGTGCTCTCCCGCGACACCTGGGCGGGTGGGATGTCCCTGTCCTGGGGTGACACCGATGGCAACGGAAGCGCCGATCTGCTCGTGGGCATGCCCACGATGGCCGATGCCGAGGGCTCGGCCGCGGCGCTTCTCCTCGACGTGTCGGTGGGAACGCACCACCCCGCCCAGGTGGAGCCGCGCTGGGTGGTCGACGCCGCGGAGGCCTCGGCCTCCTTTTCGGTGGCCCTGGTCGATCTGTTGGGTGACCACAACGACGATGTGGTGATCGGTGCCCCGGACGGAGATCCGTCGACACCGCGCGTCGAGACGCCGTTCCTTCGCTTTGATCCGAGCCTGGCAGGTGGTGGTAGTGGCTCGGACGACGGCTCGGACGACGGCTCGGACGGCGGCTCGGACGGCGGCTCGGACGGCGGCGCCTCGGATGGCGGTTCAGGCGACGACACGGGCACGGGCGGAGGCGACACGGCCGAGGAGGTTCGGCCGGAAGACGACGAGGGCGAAGACGAGCGCCGGACCTGCGAGTTCCGCGGGTCCGGCGTCGTGTTCACCCTCGTCCTGCTCCCCTGCCTGGGTGCCCGGAGGTCCCGGAGCAGGGGGCGGAACGCTCCGAGCTAGATGCAGGCGGTCCAGGAACCGAGCCACACACCGTCGGTCCAGCCGCCCGAGCTCACGGCCGCGGTGACGCCGGGGAACTCGATGCCTGCGACGTAGACGTGGGTGCCGATGACACCGGAGAAGGTGCCCTCGGTGCCGTTGCCGTCGTCGATGTCGGCGGTGAAGGTGCCGGAGGAGTCGTAGGTGCCACCAGTCTTGGCCAGGGCGTTGCCGTTGAGGTCGTAGAAGATGCCCGAGAACTCGCCGGCGCCGTACTCGCCAGAGACCCAGCCGTAGTAGAGGTCGCACTGGCTGGTGTCGCTGTTGACGACCTGCGTGCGTGCGGTCTCGAAGGAGGTTGTGGCGTCGGCGTCGGCGTAGGACGACAGGGCGTCGGGGTGTACCGGTGTGTCGTCCAACACGGCCTCGGCTTCGGCACAGGCGATGGCGAGAGGGGCAAACAGAATGATGCTGCGGGTCATGGGTTCTCCGTCTTGGTGGTCGGCGCCAGCTCCCTGCCAGACGCTCGAACCTCAAAACGACAGACTGCCCAAAGTGTGGAGAGAAAAAAGAGCGTCCTTCACGGCAAGCCCCCCGTTGGCCGTGATCGTCTTCGGGCCCTCCCGCGAGCTCACCCACATGGTCACGGTGGTGCTAGCGCTCTCTCCACACCCAAGGGACGATGGCGGAGATGCACGTGTCGTTGTCTTTGGCGCTGGGGTAGACCTCGTCGATCACGAACTTGAGGGACCGGAAGTTCGTACCGTCCAGCTGCTCATGCAGCGCGGTCTCCGCGGCGGTGGGTTCGTGGCCGCCGAAGTCGCTCAGCATTCGGTGGTAGCTGTGCGGCGCCGTCATCGGCGCGAACTCCAGGGTCACCATCTTCTTGGCGTCCATCCAGACCGAGAGCTTCTTGACCTGGTTGTTTCGAGTCAGCGTGTCCTTGCTCTTCGCGTAGGCAGGGGTGATCTCCAGGAATCCCCACGACATCTCTTCGGAATACTTGAACTCGATCCACTCGCCCACGCCGGCGTCTGGCTTGCCCTCGCACCATGCTCGATCCAGGGCTCCCCGTGCCTTGTCGATGTCCTCCAGCCACGCGTCGTCCATCACGTTGTCTGCTGGGTAGCCCTTCAGGGCGCTGGATGCGGAGATCACCGGTGGCGGGTCGTCCCCGTCGAAACAGGGTGTACACATCTGTCCCTGCTCACCCCACATGTAGGCGTACTCGGCGTCCGGGTCCAGCACGGAGGGGCTGCTCGCGACCAGGTGGAAGCCGTCGTCCGCCGTGTGGGCCACAGAGGTCTGCGGAGGCGTCTCCGGCTCGGCGGTGGTGGACTTGGGCGCCGCCTCCGCCTCGGCGCCGGCCGCCGGCTCGGTCGTCTCTGCGGGAGAGCTCGCCGTGGTCGTAGCTGGAGGTGTGTCCGGGGCCGTGCTGTCTCCCTGGGCACATGCGACGAGCAGCAGCGGGATCGAACATGCGGCGAAGAGTACAGGCGAGGAACGTGGCATCTGGGGGTGCCTCCAAGAGCGGTGGCGTTCGGGACGACGGAACACTACCAAGCGGGCGGATGTGGCCTGCCACGCCGGAGATGAAGAGGAGCGGTGGGGAGCTCTTCAGACGGATATGGATTGGCTGAAGCGACTCCCGAGAGAGTGATGAACGCCTCCTTCCGCGACGATCTCCTGCAGCGCACATTCGTGAGTGAGGACGGCTCACTCCAATTCCATGTCGAGCGGATCGACGGAGCACTCTCGGCCACCGTGCGCCGATCGAGAGGGGGAGACTGCCTTTTGAGGGGGGCGGAGACGCGCTTCGTTCGCCACACCGATCCGTCGAGCGGTTCCACGGCCGAGCGATTGGATCATCTCGACGTCGAGCTGGAGCTTCCGCAGGTGGGGCCCTTCTATCGACTCTTCTTTGCCCGACGAATCCGGCCCGGAGAACGGCACGACAAGGAGTGGCTCACGGTCACCGAGGACACCCCCGTCGACGAGATCCGAGTGTTCCCGGAGTACTGCAGCTCGCCCTTCGTGTCCGACCATGACTGGCAGGACGGGTGGTGGTATCCCTACTCGAGCTTCAGGTTGCGCGCTCCCTGATGCCCTCAGGTCGCGGGGCGTTCATCGACCTGGCGGGAGCGTGTCAGCGCAAAGGCTCGCACCGTCGGAGCCCCAACCAACCTCAACGCCGACGCGAACCCGTGCAGCAGGTTCTCGTCACGAGGCATGAGGAAGCCGTCCACCATGGTTGCTTCATGGCTGAGTGAGACGAGGGCCTCGGCAGGGGTGTACGAGCGCACATCCTCGTGCCCAGGTGCGAGGGCGTCTTGCTGTCTTCGACAGACTCCATCCCCGTCTCGAACCCAGAGCTCCAGACCTTCTTTGTTGCTACGCGCACAGTATTGGAGTCCTGCCCGAATCCCCGCGACCAGCACCTGAGCCGGCTCGACCAGCGTGGATGCGAGCGAGGCGCTGTCGAGGATCTGCGGACTCTGCTCGCGCATCTGCATGACCAGCTCCTCGGCTGAGGCAATGCTCGAGGCCCGCTCCGGGAAGTTGTCGTGAATGAACGCCAGGACGACTGCTGGCTGGTGGAGGGTCAGGTAGGCGATGCGCTCGGTCACGAACCCCACCCTGCGCCTCATTGTGTGGTCTTTCCAGCCCGGGTACTCCGGGTGCCCGTGGCGGTAGTGCGTCTCCCCGCTGGAACGGAAGTTGGCCGCCAGGGACTCCTCGCCCACCTGCAGCTCCAGCCCGGACTCGATCGCCCCACGGATCAGATCGAGCCACCCACGGGGCTCCATCTCGTCACCCATGTGTGCTGAGAGGACCACCAGCCCTCGGCGTCGGGCCAGATCGCGTGGCGACTCTCCGTTCCCTTCGCAGCGGTCTGGATCGGCGCCTGCTGCCACCAACAGGCGTACCGAAGCCTCGACCATGTTCTCCACGGCATGCCAGAGGGGCGTCCGACCGTCAGGGTCCGGGGCATCCACGACGGCCCCTGCCTCGATCAGGGCCTGCACGCCGTCCACCATGAAGGAGTAGCGGGCAGCCATCGCCAACGCGGTGCTGCCCTCGACGTCTCGGTGCTCGAGGCTTGCTCCCAAGTCGAGGAGCAGCGGGATGCTCTCGGGCGCGACGTTGGCCGCCCTGAAGAGCGCAGTCCTGCCGTATCGATCCGCCGTGTCGATCCCAGCGCCTCGTTCGGACAGCCTCTGCAGGTCCGACTCCAGCTGGTGGAGCATGGCGATCCGTTCGGCGCTGCCGGCTTCGAGGTTCTTCTGAGAGTGATGCGAAGAGATCGCTGCCGCCAGATCGCCCTGGGTGTTCGCTCCTTCCAGCAGGTCGCTGGCATCCAAGGCCGCACCGTGCTCCAGGAGCAACCAGGCGGCGTCCATGCAGTTCAGGCCGATCGCTCGGTGGACCGGGGTCGCGCCCCCTGTGAGTCGAACGGCTGGATCTGCTCCCGCGCGCAGCAACGCGGTCACCATCTCGAGCACCGCGTCACGCTTGTAGCGCAGAGCACCTTCGAGGGGTGTGCCACCGAACATCTCGTAGCGGCGATGGGCGCTGGGCTCGGCGCCCGCAGCGAGCAGTGCCTCCACCTTGGCAGGATTGCCTCGCAGACACTCGATGAGCAGCTCGCCGTCCAGTGTCTCCTGGTCCACGTTTACCTCTGTCGCGACGTGAGCTTGGAGTGTAGCCAGCTTGGAGTGTAGCCGCCCAATCGACGAGCGCTGCGGGGTCGGCTCCGGCCACCGTGATGGCCACCCCCGACGATCCACCAGATTCAGAGGGTCGCTGGGGACGACGGTGGCCATTGTCTTGGCTCGGGTTGGTGGGAAGGATTGGTGTGACTTTGTTGTCAATATGACCAAATAGGATGTTTAAGTTTACTTATGGTTGTCGCCATGTTGTGGGGGGCTGGCTGGTTGGGGGTGTCTTGTGTTGGGCTGGACTACGCTGTGGACTCAACAAACGGAGAGGTCGACATGCAGCTCATCCCACACAAAAGCCACGTGCTTGCTCTTGGGACATCCCTTCTACTCCTGACCGCGCTTCAAGCCTCAGCGAGCGAGACGGATGCCTCGGAGACCACCGTCATCTCGGTCCTCGAAGAGCCGAATGTGACGCTCTACATCGATGAGGCTTCCGAAGATACGCTCTCCTTCCCTGCCAGTGCCTTTGTCGACATGACCGATGAGCTTGGCTTCGAGAGCTCACTGTGGATGGACACCAAGTGCCATGTCAGCCTGGTGCGCGAGAAGTTCTGGTGTGACAACCTGGGCTGGACCAGCGTGGAGGTCAGTGGCACGAAGGGCGGGCCCGCCACCGCGGAAGCGAACCTCACGGACTTCACAGACCTTGGCGCGCTGGGGTACCTGTACGTGACGGAGAACCCTGACTATGGCGTGGGAATTCAGCCGGAACCGGGGACACCCTGCACTGCCTGGAACCGGTTCTTTTCCAGGGAAGACTGTACGACAGACGTTGCCGGCAACGTGTTTTGTTGCACTGAGCTTTGTTGGTCCAGCTGTACAGAGGACGGTGTCTGGGGTGAGCCCGAGTGTGACGGTCCATATCAGCCCTGCCGGTCGGTTCCTTCCGACGACTTGGATGATGCTGAGACAGAGGGCGACGACATCTGAGCGTCGAGTCCTCGACCGAGAGGATCTGCAACGAGTGTCCGAGCCTCTCCTGCACTCTGTCCGTTAGTGATCGAGGCAGGAGGGGCGCGGTGCGAGACAATCCGGTTCAGTTCGCGGTGGTGCGCGAGGATCCTCGCCTGGAGCTCGAGGTGCTCGACCGCCTTCCCGCGCAGCGTCTGCTCCTCATCGCATCCGGCGGCTGTACGGCGCTCACCTTGGCGGGGCTGCGAGGGGACCTGAGCATGACCTTGCTCGATCCCAACCCCTCGCAGCTCGAGCTCGTGAAGCGAAAGATCGCCATGCTCGGGAATTCCGACCGTGCGGAGCGTCTGGCGGCTTTCAACGTCGAGCGTGACGATCCGTCGGGCCTGTCGGAGTGTGGCAATTTCGAGTCGCTGTTCCGGGGGCTCCGACGCTTTCTGAACGAGTTCGTCATGCCCGCGGACGCCATGCGCGCACTCTTCACCCGTCCCGGTGCACTGGCACAGGCACCCACCCTGCTCTTCGCCCATCCGTACTGGCCGGTGGCCTTCGACCTCTTCCTGTCGGAGTCCTTGCTGAACACCATGTTCGGTCCCGATGCCACGCAGTACGCGGAGCCGGCCTCCTATCCTGGCTATTTTCGGACGCTGATGGAGCGGGGGCTGATGCGGCCCGACGCGCAGGACAACCGCTTCTTGCATCACGTCCTGTTGGGCCACTACCTGGACCGACCGAGCTGCCTGCCGAGCTTCGTTCACGCGCCGCCGCAGGCCTACCCCTTCACCTTCCACCAGGGCTTCATCGACGACGGGATGGATCTGGGGGCCTTCCACTTCATCGGACTGTCCAATATCCTTGACTGGATGGCTCCGACGGAGATCACACGACTCATGAATCAGATCTTGGGGCAGACCGCACCCGGAACAGTGGTGATGTGGCGACAGCTCAACAACCAGCGGGATCTGACGGCGCACTTGCGCCCGGTTTTTTCCTTCGACGAGAGCTGGAACCAGGCCCTGTGGGCTCGAGACCAGAGCCTGTTCTATACGAGTGTCCACGTGGGAGTCCGTGGCGCGCTCGGTGCGGACGCGGGAGCTCGGTCTTGAACGCGCTCATTCAGGAGATCCTCGACTCCACCCAGTACATGAGCAACCCCTACTTCAGGGGGCTCGAAGACGGCACCTTCGAGCGCGAGGACTTCATCGAGACCCAGATCCAGTTCTACTATGCGGTCGCATTCTTCGCCCGGCCCATGGCGGCAGTGGCGGCAAAGATTCCCAGCGCACGACTTCGTCGGGAGGTGCTGCGCAACGTCTGGGAAGAGCACGGTGAGGGCACGGAGGACGAGGAGCATGGCTCGACCTTCTTGACCTTCCTCCAACGCATCGGGGAGGTCACAGAGGGTCAGGTCACGGAGCGCAAGCTGTGGCCCGAGGTGCGCATGTTCAACACGACGCTCGTGGGCGCCTGTGTGATGGACGAGTACCTGATCGGGGTCGGTGTGCTGGGGATGATCGAGCGAATGTTCGCCGACATCTCGGCGTTTCTGGGCAATGCGGTCGTGGACCGTGGTTGGTTGAGCTCGGACAAGCTCGTTCACTACACCCTGCACGCGGAGCTCGACATCCGACACGCCGACGACTTCTTCAATGTCCTACGCCCCACCTGGGACAGAGACAACGAAGATCGCTACTACATCGAGCAGGGTCTGCGCCTGGGTGCTCACTGCTTCGACCAGCTCTACCGGGGCCTCTATGCCGCGCGCACCCGACGGTGGCGCCGCAAGTACCTGGTCTTGAACGCCCGCACCTAGCCGAGGACACACCATCTCTCTGATCGTGCGCGAGCTGTCCCGCGAGGACCGTGGCCTGTTTCAGGAGCGGGTCTGTGAGCTGGAGAAGGGGGTGACCTACCCTCTGGGGGTCGACCGCTTCGAGATCGACCACGGCGCCGACTATTTCGCCTTCTTCGATCGCCTGGGTCAGACGTCCTACCACGTGGTGCTCGATGACAGCCGGGTCGTGGCTGTGGGCTGCACGGTGCTTCGCTCGGTACCTCGTCGCGCGGGTCGTGCCGCGGAGAAGATCTGGTACCTCTGCGACCTCAAGGTGGACCCGGCGTATCGCCGCGGCGGAATCCCCTGGAAGCTGTTCAAGTACGCCTTCCCTTCGAAGTATCCGAGGTGCGGACGTATCTATGGGGTCACGATGAACCCATCGGACGGCTCGGAAAACCCGATGGTGCGGATCTTGAGTCGCTTCGTCCTCGCACCCATCAGCGTGGCTGGCACCCTCTTTCTGTACAGCCTGAGCGCCGAGGAGATGAGCGAGGTGGCCAGCTTGGTCGAGGCGCAGCGCGGACCGCTGTCCTACCTGTCCCTGGGCGGCGTCAAGGACATCGTCCTGCAGAGCAGTGGGCAGCCCATGCCGCTGCTCCACGTACAGTTTGGCCCCTGCGCCCAGACCCAAGACATCCCCGGGCGCGGCCGCCACCACGACGCGCCCCAGCCTGGGTGCGTCCACATGTTCTGTACGCCGGCGGACGACTCTCTGGCTCGTGCCATGCACGATCGCGGCCTGGCGCCCTCCGCCACGGCCACGATCATCCATCACCGCATGAAGC
>JAERSX010000495.1 GCA_016845285.1 Deltaproteobacteria bacterium
CGCATGGGCCCGCCGCTCGAAGTAGCGGGCTTCGAGCGGCGGGCCCATGCGGGCGGCCGAGGTGTGGTTGACGATGCGGCCGTCGTCGCTGTTCTCGATGAGGTCGAAGAGCGCGCGCGTGAGCAGGAAGTGGGAGATGCAGTTCGTCTGGATCTGCACGTCGTAGCCGTCCTTCGTGGCCTGGTCGGGCAGCGCCATCACGCCGGCGTTGTTGCAGAGCACATCGAGCGTGTCGGTGAGCTCGTGTACGCGGGCGGCGGCGGCCCGCACGCTGTGGAAGTCCTGTAGATCGCACTCGACGGGCACGAGCTCGGCGCCAGGCACTTCCTGCTGGAGGCGGGCGAGGGCTTCATCGGCGCGGCCGCTGGCGCGGTTGAGCAGGATCACGCGGGCACCCAGGCGGGCGAGCTCGCGGGCGAGCACGAAGCCGGTGCCGCTCGTGGTGCCGGTGATGGCGGCGACGCGGCCGGTCATGTCCCGCGTGTGGTCGGCGCGCACGGTGTCGAGGTGGACGGTGGGGATGCTCATGGAGTGCTCCGGGGTGGGTGCTCGGAGCGTAGCGACCTGGGCCCTCGCCGCCTTGCTCCTTCCTCCAGCGCTCGTGCCCGATCCTGCACACCTGCGGAGAGCGGGTTCGACGTCGGCGGGTCGGGCTACCATGGGTGAGCAGGAGGCGCTGTGGTCCTCGCAGACTTGGTCGAAGCCGTGGGTGACCTGGGAGAGGAGCGCTGGACGCCACTCCTCCCCGGCCTCGGCCTGGTCCGCAGCCCGGGCCCCTACGGCATCGAGGCGATGGTGTACGAACCCCTCGTCTGCTTGATCCTCCAGGGCGAGAAGGAGACGACGGTCGGCACCCGGCACCACCGCGTCGTGGCTGGCCAAGCCATCGTCGTGAGCCACGCCCAGCCGGTGCTGGCGCGGGTCACCGTGGCGAGCCCCGACGCGCCCTACCTGTCGTTGGTGGCCCCCCTTGACCTCGCCCTGCTTCGCAACCTCGACCTCGAGCTCGGCGACAGGCTCGAGGTCGGTGGCCCCGGCTCTGCCTTTCTCGTACAGGCGCTGGACGACGCCACCCTCGCCGTGCTCGAGCGCTTCGTCTCCCTCGTGCACGACCCGACGGACGCCCGGGTGCTGGGGCCACTCGTCCGGCGCGAGCTGCACTACCGCCTGTTGTGTGGCCGCCACGGCGCCATGCTGCGCTCCCTCGTCCAGCGCAGCAGTCACGCCAGCAACATCGCGAAGGCGATCGAGACCCTGCGCGAGAGCTACCGCGAGCGCCTCGAGATGGACGCTGTCGCTCGCTCGGTCGGCATGAGCGCGTCGTCCTTCTACAAGCAATTCAAGGCGGTCACCTCCACGACGCCGCTGCAGTACCAGAAGGACCTGCGTCTGACCGAAGCCCGCCGCCTGCTCCAGAGCGGCCGCCACAGCGTGTCCACCGCGGCCTTCGAGGTCGGCTACGAGAGCCCCTCCCAATTCAGCCGCGAGTATTCCCGGCGCTTCGGGGCGCCGCCGCGGGAGGAGCTGGGCCGGGTCGGGGCGAGGTGAGTAGACCGCCCCACAGCCCGGCTCAGCGGAGGCCCTGCAGCACCCCCCGCAGACCCGTTCTCCCAGCGAGCTGCACGGTCACCGTGCGATTCATGCCTCCGGGCGCCCCGAGCAGATCCGCGACGCCGTCGACAACCCTCACGGCCTGCTCGAGGTCGGCACCACGAAGTTGTCCACCCCGAACCAAGCTGAGATCTCCTTGGCCCGGTCCAGCTCGTTGGAGTGTCTCTGGCCGTACCTGAAGCTCATGGACAGGACGGCGGACCGCTCCCGCCTACGGCTGTCCCGCGCTCTCAGACAGTCGTGTTCGTAGTGCGTCGCCCATGTGGTCCATGAAGGCCCGCACCCTGGTGGCTGTCTTGAGCTCGGGAAGGGTCAGCAGCCAGAGGCCGTGCGCGTCGTCCTGGATCGGCCCGACCCGCACCAGGTTCGGATCGGCATCGCCGTCACAGGTGGGGAGGAGCTGAACACCGATCCCCGCGCGAATCCCTTCTCGGATGGCCATGGAGCTATCGAGACGCATGACGACTCGCGCGCCGGGCGCATTGCTGGCAAGCCAACGGTCCAGCAAACGTGGGTTCTCTCGCTCGTCGAGGTGCAGCCACGGAAATGCGTCGTAGGGAGCGTCCGCGCCGATCCGGTGTACAAGGGCCCTGTTTCCGTAGGCGGCGTAGTGGACATCTCCGACCTTGCGACCCACCAAATGGTCCGGCGGATCATTCGTCAAGCGCAGTGCCACATCCGCCTCGCGCCGCGTGAGAGAGACCAACGCATTCGACATCGAGACGTTCAGCTCAACGCGAGGGTGGCGCTCCACGAACGAAGCGAACGCGTCGTGAAACCGTCCGAATAGGATGTCCACGGTCGAGACTCTGAGCTTGCCCGCCAGATGGTTGTCTCTACCCAGAATCCGTCGCTCGAGGCCGTGTACGTCCGCCTCCACCCGCTCCGCCATCTCGCGCATGTCCTGGCCCGCGACGGTCGGCACGAACCCGTCCGGTGTGCGCTCGAACAACCGCACACCCAGGCGGGCCTCCATCGCACCGAGTCGGCGACCGACAGTGGTTCGGGTGACCTCGAGGCTCGAGGCGGCTCGACTCAGATTTCCCTGGCGGGCAAGCGCGAGCACGTATCGGAGGTCATCCCAGTCCATGGGCTGAACGTACTGCAGAGGCGAGTGTCGTGCAAAATTGCACGTGTTGATCCCAAATATTCGCATTGATCGCACAAAAATGCGCTCTGTAATCTTCCCCAGTCACCCATCACCGGAGGGGAAGATGCCGACGGATCCCAACAGCGCCCATCATCAGGGCTCGGCGACGATGCGGGCCCTCGGCTTCGTGGCAAGACCCGCCCCCGGGGACGCAGCCGCTGCCTTGCGATGGGTCGACATCCCGATGCCTTCACCCCGTCGTGGAGAAGTGCGGGTACGGGTCGTCGCCGCGGCGGTAAACCGCGACGATGTTCATGCGGCGGAGGGAACGATCTTCGGCGGCGTTCCCGTCGCCCCGCGACCCACCCTCGATGCGCCGCTGGTGCCTGGGATCGATCTGGCTGGCGTCGTCGATGCGGTCGGAGAAGGAGTGCGCGACCTCGTGGTCGGTCAGCGCGTGTTCGGCGTGGTCTACATGGGGCGTCTCGGCAGTCTGGCCCCGTTCTGCTGTACCAAGGCGTCCCGGCTACGCACGCTTCCGCATGGCTGGAGCTTTGCCGATGGCGCTGCGACGGGGTTCACGGGTTCTGTGGCCTCGATGGCCTTGAAGAGAGCCGGTGACCCGAAGGGCATGCGGTGCGTCGTGGTCGGGGCATCGGGCAACATCGGCGGACTCATCGTGCAGGCGCTGGTGCATGCAGGAGCGAGCGAGGTGGTTGGTGTGTGCAGTGGCGCCAACGCCCAGCACGTCACCTCCCTGGGAGCCGGGCGAGTGGTGGACTACACCAAGGGGCCGTGGTCTCGGGAGTCACCCGTCGATGGAGCTCCCTTCGACCTCGTCTTCGATTGTGTGGGTGGTCGCGACACCGAGGCTCACGCACTCGAGGTTCTTCATGGGCAGGGCCACGTGGTCACGCTCTGTGGACCGATTCGATTCCTGGGCGGCACGCGCTTGCCGTGGACGAGCATCGCAGGGGCCATCGCGTACATCCTGCGACGCTCGCTGTTCAGTCGCTTTCGCGGCCCTCGATACACGTTCCTCTCTGGCACCGAGCCCGACTGGTCCGCAGTGAACCACTACCTGCTCGAGCCAGCCATCAAGCCGACCATCGACATCGTCCACCGCTTCGACCGCGACGATGTAGCTGCCGCGATGCGGGGGGTGACGAGTGGCCGCAGCAAGGGCAAACGGGTGGTCTCGATCCGGCCCGATGAGGAGGAGTCGTAGCTGCTTCACGGAGGGAGCGATTCGCTGAATCCTACGGTCACCCTCGAGCCGTGCATCGCGCGCTTTGCGATCGGGCCGCGAGACGCGGGCTCGTCCGAACCGGCCCATGTGGGTTCGGCGACGAGACGACGTGCTCGGAGAGCGGCCCCAGAACGAGAACGACCCTGCCGGTCGGGCGGGGTCGTTTACTGACGGGTCTTTTAGATCTGGCAGGACGTAGATGGC
>JAERSX010000496.1 GCA_016845285.1 Deltaproteobacteria bacterium
CGTAGAGCGTGGGCTCCTCCCCTCGGCGGCGGCGCAGGTAGGGGTGGACCATGCCACCCTGGATGGGGCCTGGGCGCACGATGCTCACCTCGATGACGAGGTCGTACCAGTTGCGGGGCTGGAGCCGGGGCAGCATCGACATCTGGGCGCGGCTCTCGATCTGGAAGACGCCCACGGTGTCGGCCTCACAGATCATGTCGTAGACCTCGGGGTCTCCCTCGGGGACCGACCACAGCGTGAGCGGCATGCCGCGGTGGGTCGAGACGAAGTGGAAGCAGCGGCGGATGGCGGTGAGCATGCCGAGGCCGAGCAGGTCGACCTTCACGAACTTCACGACGTCGATGTCGTCCTTGTCCCACTGGATGACCGTGCGGTCTGCCATGGTGGCGGGCTCGACGGGCACGAGCTCGACCAGGGGGCCGTCGCTGATGGTGAAGCCGCCCACGTGCACCCCCACGTGGCGGGGGAAGCCCTTGATCTGCTCGACCAACTCGAGGGTGAGCTGGACGCGGCCGTCCTTGGGGTCGATGCCGGCCCGATCGAGCTGGGTGCGCGAGGGAGGCCAGCTGTCGAAGTGGTACATGTTGCCGGCCAGGCGGTCGATCTGGTCGAGAGACAGGCCCATGGCCTTGCCCACGTCGCGCACCGAGGACTTCCGGCGGTAGCTGATGATCTCGTTGACCATGGCCGCGCGGTGGCGGCCGTACTTGGCGTAGACGTACTGGATGACCTCCTCTCGTCGCTCGTGCTCGAAGTCGACGTCGATGTCGGGGGGCTCGCCGCGCTCTTCGCTGATGAAGCGCTCGAAGAGCAGCTGGGTGGAGGTGGGGTCGACCGAGGTGATGCCCAGGGCGTAGCAGACCGCCGAATTCGCAGCACTCCCACGACCCTGGCAGAGGATGCCCTTCTCGCGGGCGAAGCGGACCGAGTCGTAGACCGTGAGGAAGTAGGCGGGGAAGTCGAGGCGCTCGATGAGGGCGAGCTCCCGCTCGACCTGTGTGGCCACTCGCTCGGGCACCCCATGGGGGTAGCGTTGGTCGAGCCCCTCATGCGTGAGCTTCGTGAGCCAGGCCTGTGGTGTGTGGCTCTCGGGCACGACCTCGCGGGGGTAGACGTAGGCGAGATCGGCCAGGGTGAAGGTGCAGCGCTCGGCGATCTCCAGGGTGCGGGCGAGGGCGCCCGGGGCCGCCGCGAAGCGGGCGGTCATCTCGGCGGGCGCATGGAGGATGCGCTCGGCGTTGGTGTCGAGGAAGCGGCCGACCTGATCGATGGTGCACTTGAGTCGGATGCAGGTCAGCACGTCCTGGAGTCGCTTTCGGATGCGCGCATGCATCACCACGTCGCTGGTGGCCACCAGCGGGACCTCGGTGCGTCGGGCCAGGGCGCGGCGGGCGCTGAAGCCCGGATCGTCGTGAGAGTCGAGGGCCCGATTCACGGCGAGCGAGCAGTGGATGCCGAAGGCCTCTCTCACCTGTCGGATGTCGCCCGGGGACCAGTCGCCCATCATGATGGCCTCGAGGCCCTCGGCGCGCTCGAGCACCTCGACCAACGCGACTCGGCCGCGCCCCTTTTCGACGGGCCCGTCTGCATGGGGGGAGCGGCTGGCGTCGATCTCGGGATGGTCTGGACCGAACAGCACGGTGTCTTCGATGACGCCGCCGCAGTGGGCACGGGTGAGGAGGCGGCAGAGGTGAGACCAGCCGGGCATGGTGCGGGCGAGCAGGGCCATGCCGGGTCCGCCTTCGATGGTGACCAACGCACCCGAGATGAGCTGCGGCGGGGTGCCCGTGTCAGCCAGTCCCTGGCTGTGGCGGAAGGCGCGGGGGATGCCATAGACGCCTTCTCGGTCGGTGATGGCGACAGCGCTCAGCCCGAGCTGTGCGGCCTGATCGATGATCTCTTCGGGCAGCGAGGCCCCCTCCCGGAAGGAGAAGGCGGTGCGGCAGATCAGCTCGGCGTAGGACATGAAGCACTGTACACCTGTTCAGTGCGTGCAGCCACTGCAGCCTCTCAGTGGGCACAAGCGACCGGCTGGCCTGATGTTTCGACCGGCCAGGGTGGTGAGCCCGTCCGGGCGACCCTGGTCAGGTGACTCTGGACATGGAGGTTCCCATGCGTACCCATGTCGCCATTGCCCTGTTCTTCGGCCTGCCCCTCGCCCTGGCTACCGGCCCGCGAGTCATCGCCGACGCTGCCGCGCCCGACCCTGCTGACTGGCGCGATGCGCTCGTTGCAGACTGGGCTGGAGGCCCGCCGGAGGAGGTGCTGGCCATGCGGGTGTACAACCCCGAGTACGACCTCATGTCGCGCACCTTCCTGGTGCTCGCCCTCGCAGATCAGGCCCACATCGATGAGGCCGAGCGGGGCCTGCTGATCGACACCATGGACGCCATCATCGCCGACACCCTGGAGCAGGTGGAGACCCAGGGCATGCACCACTACCTGCTGTCCTACGGACGTCGGGCGCCCTTCTCCGGGACGGGGCGCAGTGTCTTCATCGACGGCGAGCTCCTGGTGATGATGGGGGCGCGGCGACTGGTTCAGGATGACCGCTGGCAGGCCGAGACCAGTCGCTACGCGGCCCACGTGGTCGACAACATCGGCGCTGGCTCCGAGCTGCCCATCGCCGAGAGCTACCCCGACGAGGCCTGGGCCTTCTGCAATGCCATGGCCCACCTGGGGCTGCGCATGCACGAGGAGCTCGACGGGGCCGACCACCACGAGCTGCGCGAGGCCTTCGTGGCGTGGGCCCGGACCAGCCTGGTCCACGAGCCGACCGGCCTGCTCTCGAGTGAGCTCGACCTGTCGGGGCGTCATCACGACGGCCCGGAGGGGAGCAGCATCTGGTTCGTGACCACCGCACTGCAGGTCATCGACCCCGACCTCGCCGGCGAGCAGTACGAGCTCGCGCGAGCGGCGCTGGGTGGGAGCGTGCTCGGTCTCGGCTACGCGCGTGAGTGGCCCGAGGGTCACGGCAACATCGCGGACATCGACAGCGGGCCCATCGTGCCGTTCATCGAGGCGAGCGCCAGCTCCTCGGGGCTGGCGATCGCGGCGGCTCGGGCTCACGGCGACACCCGCTGGAGCGGGCAGCTCGAGGCCGCTCTCGGCGCGGCCGAGATCGTGATGGCCGGCATGCCCCATCTCGCCGAGCTCGCCGACAACCCGGTCGGTCAGGGCGTGATCTTGTGGGGGCTGGGCTTTGGTCCCACCTGGGAGGCCCTCGGCCCGCCGGCCGCCTGAGCAGGTCTCGGGTGTGGTCCGCCTTCGGCTGGGGCTGCGTCTTCGCTGGGCCTGCGCAGCAGCCTGTGACGGAAGCTTCGCTCCTGGAGCCCGCGGCGGTGGGCTACAGAGGTGTCCGTCGGCAGTGAGGTCCAGGCCTGCCGCGTTGTCTGCAGCTGAGGGGACCCATGGCCATTCGCGAGTTCATCGGTGCTGATCACATCGCCCAGCGCATCACGGCCATGGCGGCCGAGATCGCGGCGGCCATACCTGCGGAGGCACGGGACGAGGGGCTCGTGCTCGTGGGGCCGCTGAAGGGCGCGGTCATGCTCGTGGCCGACCTGGCCCGCGCGCTGCACCCCCTGCTCCCCCGTGTCGAGCTCGACTTCATCGGGCTCTCCAGCTACCACGGCGGCACCAGCTCTTCGGGTCAGATCACCCTGAGCTCCGTGCCCCGGGGTCCGCTGGCCGGGCGCCACGTGCTGCTCGTCGACGACATCGTCGACACCGGCCGCACCCTCCACTACGCCCAGGACTGGCTCGCCCGCGCCGATGTTGCGTCGCAGCGCACGGCCGTGTTGCTCGACAAGCCAGCGCGCCGCGTGGTCCAGGTGCCTGTAGACCATGTGGGCTTCGAGATCGAAGACGTCTTCGTGGTGGGCTACGGAACGGACTTCGCGGAGCGCTACCGGGCCTTGCCGTACATCGGGATCTGGTCGCCTGGCGAGTAGCCCTCAGCGGTCCCACCAGCCGTGGAGCAGCCAGCGCCGGTCTTCTTGGTAGATCCAGGCTGTGCGGCCATCGCGGAGGCGGAGGCGCCAGTAGG
>JAERSX010000497.1 GCA_016845285.1 Deltaproteobacteria bacterium
GTCCGGGCTGCGCAGGGCCGCCTGTCCGAGCGGGGAGAGCACGCCGAAGAGCAGGGTGCCGGCGGCCCACAGGGCGTGGCCGCGGGCCAGTCGTAGACCCACGGTGGCGGCGACCGCCCATCCGGCGAGTCCCAGCAGGAGCAGGGTGCGTGCCGAGCTGCCGAGCAGCAGCTGCCAGCCCTCGAGGAGCACCTGGTAGCCCCAGGGCCCCGACTCACCGGCGAGGGCCAGGCTGAGCTCGCCGAAGGGAAGGGCGCTTCCAGGCAACGGCGTGCTCACGGCGAGCCCCACCCCGAGGATGGCCGCGACGAGGATCGGGGCTCGGGGCTTCACGTCGAGGACTCCGGTGTCAGTGGCTCGAACCGAGGCTGCCGGCGACATGGTAGTCGGTGCCTTGTAGAGGTGCCCGTGTCGGTGGCAGCGGATGCCTTGCTCTCAGCGGTAGCCCTCCGCCTGGATGCTGAAGAGGCGGGCGTACCGTCCCCCCAGCGCCATGAGCGCCTCGTGGGTGCCGCGCTCGACGACCCGGCCTTCCTCGAGCACGACGATGTCGTCGGCCATGCGAACGGTGCTGAAGCGGTGGCTGATGAGGATGGCCATCTGGTCTGCGCTCATCTCGCGGAAGCGCTGGAAGATCCGCGCCTCTGCGTCGGCGTCCATGGCTGCGGTGGGCTCGTCGAGGACCAGGATGTCGGCGTCGGCCCGCATGAAGGCACGGCTGAGTGCGATCTTCTGCCACTGCCCGCCGCTGAGCTCGACGCCCCCCTTGAACCAGCGACCGAGCTGGGTCCTGTAGCCGTCACCGAAGCGGCCGATGAAGTCGTCGGCCATGCCCTTCTGGGCGGCGGTGACCCAGCGTTCCTCGTCGTCGAGGTGGCGCACGTCCCCCACGCCGATGTTCTCTCCCAGCTTGAGCTGGTAGCGCACGAAGTCCTGGAAGATGACGCCCACCCGCTCGCGCAACACGTCGGCATTCCACTCGGTCAGGTCGCGGCCGTCGAGGAGGATGCGGCCCTCGGAGGGCGTGTAGAGCCGCGTGAGCAGCTTGATGAGCGTGGTCTTTCCGCTCCCGTTGTGGCCGACGAGCGCGAGCTTCTGACCGGGGCGGAGGTGGAGGTCCACGCCCTCGAGCGCTGGGGTCTGTGCCCCCGGGTAGGTGAAGCTCACGCTCTCGAAGCGGATGCCGTCGCTTGGGAGCGGGCCCTCGGTGGCCTCTCCGGGCTCCGGGGGCAGCTCATCGTCGAGGAAGGCGTAGAGGTTGGAGAGGTAGAGGTTGTCCTCGTACATGCCTCCGATGGCCTGGAGGATGGCGGAGAATGCCGACTGTCCCTGCTTGAAGAGCAGCAGGTACATGGTCATCTCGCCGAGCGTGATGCGGGCGGCGACCGTGCTCGCCACGATCCAGGCATAGGCGGCGTAGAAGGCGCCGGTGCTCAGCAGCCCGAGGACGTAGCCCCAGAAGCCGCGCTTGACGGTGAGGGCGCGGTCCTCGCCATAGACCCGCTTGAAGATGTCGCGGTACCGCTGGAGCAACACGGGGCCCAGCTCGAAGAGCTTGACCTCCTTGGCGTAGTCCTCCCGGGCGATGACGCTCTCGAGGTACCACTGCTCCCGCGTCTCGGGTGCGCGGAAGCTGAAGAGGCGAAAGGCCATGCCGCTGAAGCGGGCCTCGGCCAGGAAGGCCGGCACCGATGCGCCGATGAGCAAGGCGACGGCCCACGGCGAGAAGCTCACGAGCAGCGCGCCGTAGCTGGCGATGCTGATGGCGTTCTGGACCAGCCCGAAGGCCCGTCGGACGAGGCTCAGCGGTCGGCTCGAGGCCTCGCGACGGGCGCGCGTCATCCGGTCGTAGAACTCGGAGTCTTCGAAGCGGGCCAGGTCCAGGGTCAGCGCCTTCTGGAGGATGAGCACGTTGACCTTGTGGCCCAATTCGGCGCGGATGAGGCTCTCGCAGACCCCGATGCCCCGCTGGATGCCCGCCAGCGTGATGACCACACCGGCCTCGATCGCCACCCACTGCAGGGCCGCTTGGCGATCGGCGGCGCTGCCCGTCTCGATGGCCAGGACGACCGCGTCGACGATGAGCTTGCCGACCCAGGCGATGCCGGCGGGGAGGAGGCCGGCGACGATGGTCAGCAGGCCAAAGACGAGGCAGAGCACGGCGTTGGTCTGCCACACCAGGCCCAGTGCCCGGCCGGTGTATCGAAAGACTCCGAGCTTCTCGCTCAGGCTCGCCAGGCGTGTGCTCGAAGGCGAGGTGGCAGTGGTAGGAGTGGGTGGCGACACGGTGGGAGAGCAGGCAGGCCGGGACGGAGGGGTTGCCGCTCTGGGTATTCCCTTTCGAAATTCACTGCAGTGTCGTGCTATTCAGTGGTCGGTCTCGTGGCGGGGCCAGCTCGTCCCGGGAAACACGATGATCGTGGTCATCGAAGACATGGCTCTTGTCGGTCGCCTCATCAAGCGGGTGCTTCGCCCTCGTGAGGTGGCGGTCTTCGGCACGGGAAGAGAGGGGCTGGAAGCCGCCTTGCAGGGTGATGTTGAGGTGGTGCTCTGCGATCTCGGCCTGCCCGACATGCCGGGTACGGATGTGGTGGAGGCCATCGTGACTGGGGCTCCACAGCTGGCCGAGCGCGTCGTCTTGATGACGGGCGGCGCTGTCACGCCTGCAGGGCAAGCGCTCGTGAGCAGTGGTCGCTTCCGCGTGCTCGAAAAGCCCTTCTCAGCCTCCGGACTCCGCGACATGGTGAACCTGGTGACGGGCTCGCCCTCTTAGGGAAGGCGCCTCGTCAGCCAATGACGGTCAGCACCTCTGGCAGGGTCTTGCGCTCGAGCTTCGGCACGGTCACCCCGGGCGCTGGATGGCCGATGGCGAGGAGCAGGAAGGCGCGCTCGCCGGTTGGCCGGCCGAGGATCTGCTGGAGGAAGCGCATGGGGCTCGGCGTGTGGGTGACGGCGACGAGGCCCGCGCGGTGGACGGCGGCGAGGAGCATGCCCACGGCGATGCCCACCGACTCGGTGACGTAGTAGTTCTTGCCTTCGGTTCCGCGGGTCTGGGCGAAGACGGCCACGAGCCAGGGCGCCACCTCGAGGTAGGGCTTGTCGGCATCGGTGTCGAAGGGCTCGAGGGCTCGGAGCCACTCGTCGGGGAAGCGCCGCTCGTAGTTCTCGCGCTCTTCGGCCTCGGCGGCTGCTCGGATGGCGGTCTTGGTGGTCGGATCCG
>JAERSX010000498.1 GCA_016845285.1 Deltaproteobacteria bacterium
TGGTAACAGGAGGCCCCCCGCTCAGACAACGATCATGAACGGCCGCAAGTACCAGCAACGCCGTAGCCAATTTCTGTAATTATCAAGGTTGTACCTGATACATACTTAAATATGGAAAAGGTGTGGAAGAGGGCTTTCCATCGCTCTGGGGTAGCCGTGGAACATCTCGGTTCCCGTGGCTCTCGAGACGTCGGTCGGGCTTTCAGGCCTACTCTCGGAGTCCACAGCCTTATGGAAAGGCGTGGACGGCCCGCACGGGAGCCCCCCCCTTGCCGTGGGGGGAGCGGTGACTTAGGTTCGCGAGCCTTTCCGCCTCTCCCGCAATGCTCTCCAGCACGGTCCGGTCGGCGAGGCCACGGTCGGTCCCAGGCCGCAGCCCCGAGAGGGCCGCAACAGGTCGGTCGACCCGAGCCCGCAGACACGACGCACCGGAGGACCTCATGAAGCGCACCTACCAGCCCAGCAACATCAAGCGAAAGCGCTCCCATGGCTTCCGCGCCCGCATGAAGACGGCCTCGGGCCGCAACATTCTGCGCCGCCGTCGCGCCAAGGGCCGCGTCCGTCTGGTGCCTACCGTCGGAACCAAGGCGCGCTGAGTAGCGACCTGACCGATGGTCCGAGCTCCCCGACTTCGGGTGGGGACCTCGGACTTCCTCGCAGCGCCCGACTCCGGCGCACACAGGACTACCGCAGGGTCCAGCGTCGCGGCCAACGTGTTCGCCTCGCCCAGCTCTTGATGGTGTTCCTGCCCGGAGTGGAAGGGGCGAGTCGCGTGGGGCTGACGGTCAGCCGCAAGGTCGGAGGGGCGGTGATCCGCAACCGAGTGAAGCGCTGGCTAAGAGAAGCGGTGCGCCACGAACGTCATCGCCTGGAGCAGCCGGTGGACCTGGTCATCATCGCGCATCCCCAGGCGGCCGAGGCCGACGCAGAGCTGCTGCGTCGCCAGGTAGCCCGAGGCTTCGATCGGGTGGCGTCAGGACAGGTCTCAGCCAGGCGTGGCTCTTCTCGTCGGTCGAGGACGCGCGCTCGAAAGGCGAACCCATGAGACCCGGTGACCTCCTGGTGTGGACCATCCGCGGCTACCAGCGCTTGATCTCTCGCTACACGCCGCCCATGTGTCGCTTCCATCCCACCTGCAGCCAGTACGCAGCCGTGGCTGTGCGGCGACACGGCCTCTTCCGAGGCGGCTGGATAGCGAGTCTGCGCATCCTCCGTTGCCATCCCTTCCACCCAGGCGGCCACGACCCGGTCCCCGAGTGCGCAGGCCACGGCTCAGGGGGCTCCCATGGACACTGATCAGGATCGGCGGGCGCTGCTCGCCATCATGCTCAGCCTCGGTGTCTACCTGTTGTGGACGAGCTTCTTTGCGCCTCCGCCACCGGTCGTCACCGAGGATCCGGCGGTCGTGGCGACCGAGCAGGTGGAGACTCCGGTCGAGCAGGTGGTCGAGGAGCCCACGGTCGTTGCTGCTGCTCCACCCACCGAGCTCGCGCCGGAAAAGACGATCGAGTTCGGCGACGAGGGCTGGTTCGGGGAGATCCACTCCACCAACGGTGCGCTGCGTGGGGCGACCTTGCGTGGCTACACCGAAGCTCCGGTGACCACGCCCATCTGGAGCCAGCTCCTGGGCAAGGTTCTCGGCTCCGACGATGAGGATGCCGGCGAGAAGGAGTGGGAGGCCTACGCTGGCGGTGAGGAGGCCTTGCACCTCCTGAGTCAGGAAGGTCTGCTGGGCCTCGTGGGCAGCGGTCCCCTCGACGACGATGGCGCTGCGGATGCCGAAGGCCCCAGTGTCTACACCGTCACCGAGTCGGACGGGGTGGTGACTGCCAGCCGCACCCGGCCCGAGGGCTTGGTGGTGCAGAAGCGCTTTACGCCCAGCGAAAACGTGTACCTCTTCGATCTCGAGGTCTCGGTCAGCAATCCCACGATGGCCGCATCTGGGCCCCTGTGGTTCGGGGTGGCCGACCACATGAGCGGCGATGCAGGACGCTTCACCAGTGCTCCCCGACCTCAGTCGCACGTCGACGGCAGTGTCGAGCATGTCTACGATCTCGAAGATCTCGACGGGGAAGGGGTGGAACGCTTCGCGGGTCCGGTCGACTGGGTCGGCGTGGGCGACCGCTACTTCATGGCGGTCCTGGTGCCCGAGCAGCCGCTCGTGGGCGAGGTGGTGGCCGATCGACTGCCCAGCGGGCGGATCGGCAGCTTCCTCCAGCTCGGTGAGGGGCTCGCGGCCGGCGACAGCCGGACCTTCCACTTCCAGGTCTACGTGGGTCCCAAGCGACTCGATCTGTTGGAGCCCCTGGGCCACGAGCTCGAGAAGTCGGTGGAATACGGCTGGTTCGGCTTCTTCAGCAAGATCCTGCTGTTCTTCCTCCAGCTCTTCTACGCTGGCGTCAAGAACTGGGGCCTGGCCATCCTGCTGCTCACTCTGATGGTGAAGGCGGCGTTCTTCCCCCTCACGCAGAAGGCCTACAGCAGCAGCAAGCGGATGCAGGCGATCCAGCCCCTCCTCAAGGAGGTCAAGGAGAAGTACGCCGACAACCGCGAGCTCCAGACACAGCACACCATGTCGCTGTTCAAGGAGCATGGGGTCAACCCCATGGGGGGCTGCCTCCCCACGCTCATCCAGCTTCCCGTCTGGTTCGCGCTGTACAACGTCATGCTCTACAGCGTGGAGCTATACGATGCGTCCTTCCTGTTCTGGCACGACCTGACGGCCGTCGACCCCTACGGGGTCATCCCCACCATGTACGCGATCCTGATGTTCATGCAGCAGCGCATGATGCCCATGGGCAGCATGGATCCCGCACAGCAGCGCATCATCAAGATGATGCCGCTGATCTTCTCCTTCTTCATGTTCAGCTTCCCCTCCGGTCTCGTCCTCTACTTCTCGGCCAACATGATGTTGACCATCGGGCAGCAGTGGTTCATCAACCGGAGCTTCGACAAGAACCAACTGGCGCCAGCACAAAGCGCCTGACCTCGAGGAGGTCCCATGACCGGCCAAGCCGCTGCCGAGTCCGAAACTACCGTCGTTACCGAAGGGCGAACCGTCGCCGATGCCATCGCCAAGGCCGCTGAGGCTCTTGGTGTCGGTCCCCACCTGGTACGTCACAAGCTCGACCTGAGCCACTTCAAGAACGAGGCCGGTCGCGGTGTCCCGCGGGACACCGTCAAGATCTTCGCTCGCGCCATTGACGAGGGTTCGGTCGCCGGCGCCGAGGCTGCGCGAGCCTGGCTCGTCGGCCTCTTCGAGGTGATGAACGCCGACGCCGACGTCACCATGAAGCTGGGATCCGAGCCCAAGACCGCGACCCTCTTCGTCACCGGCAAGGCGGCACGCCGTCTGAGCTCGGCCGCTCGGGCCATGGGTGAGCTGGTGGCAGCCGTGCTCGCACGCGCGGGTCACGACGACTGGGGTGTCTACGTCGACATCTCGCCGCCGCGTGACCGCGACCGTGACGATGACCGTCGTGGCCGTGGCCGTGACCGCGACCGTGACCGTGGCCGTGGCCGCGATCGGGACCGTGGTCGGGACCGTGACCGTGACCGTGGCCGTGGCCGCGATCGGGACCGTGGCCGTGGCCGTGACCGTGACCGTGGTCGTGGCCGCGAGCGCGATGAGGACAACGAGCGTCGCGAAGGCGAGCTGCGCAAGCTGGCGCGTCGTCTGGCCGAGAAGGTGCTCGAGGACGGCAGCGAGGTGCAGATCCGCCGCTCGCTGAACTCTTACGAGCGCCGCCTGGTGCACCTCGAGGTCTCCGGCATCGACGGAGTCGCCTCCGAGAGCGCCGCGGACGACGAGGGCAACCGGACCGTCGTCCTGCGCCTCGCCGAAGAGAGCGCAGGCGACGACGCGAAGTAGGATCTCGTCCCGGTGACCGGCGGCCCCCAGCGGTCCGCCGACACCGTGGTGGCGCGGGCCACTCCGTATGGCCACGCTGCCTTGGGAGTGGTGCGCTTGAGCGGCCCCGACGCGAAGGCGTTGGCGGCTGTGCTGTGCCCAGGGGGACCGGCCTGGCGGCCTCGGCGGGCCTGCCTGCGCACGGCGCGGACGGGGACCGGTGCGGTGTTGGACCGGGTGCTCTGCCTGTGGATGCCGGGTCCTCGCAGCTACACGGGTGAGGACGTGGTCGAGCTGAGCTGTCACGGCAACCCGGTGGTGGTGCAGGCACTGCTGCGGGCCTTGATCGAGGCCGGCGCTCGACCGGCGCGACCTGGCGAGTTCACTCGACGAGCTGTCGAACACGGACGCCTCGATCTCGTGCAGGCCGAGGCGGTGGCTGCAGTCATCGAGGCACGTTCCGAGGAGGGCCTGGTCCTGGCCCAGGCCGGGCTTGGTGGTGCACTGTCAGCGGAGCTGGCGACCCTCCGTGAGCGCATGCTCGACGCGGCCGCGGAGCTGGAGGCGCGCCTCGATCACCCGGACGAAGACCTTGCCTTGGTGGAGGAAGGGGCTCTGTGCGCGGGTCTCGAGGCAGACGCCGACGCGGTGCGTGTGCTGGCCGACACCTGGACCGGGGCCCGACGTCGGCTCGTGGGTGCCCGTGTGGCCCTGGTGGGTCCGGTCAACGCTGGGAAGAGCCGGCTGTTCAACGCGCTCGTCGGCACGGAGCGCGCCCTCGTGAGCCCCGAAGCGGGCACGACTCGGGATGTGGTGTCCACCGTGGTGGAGCTGGGTGGACTTCCGGTCGAGTTCCTGGACACAGCGGGTGCCCGTGCTGAGGCGGCGGGCCTCGAGGCGGCGGGGCAGGTTCTCGGCGCGCGACTGACCGCCGATGTCGACCTGCGCCTGCACGTCGAGGCCCTTCCTGCTGTCTCGGCTGCTCGCCCTGCGGCCGACGGACTGTGGGTCGGTACCCATCTCGATCTCTGGTGTCGCTCCAGTCCACCGCCCACCGACATTTCGGTGTCCAGCCTGACAGGCGAGGGTCTGACCGAGCTCGAGGCCCGCATCTCCGAGGAGCTCGGGATCGGTCCAGGCGCCCCTCAGAAGACGGCGCTGTTGAGCGCGCGGCAGCACGCGCGCTGTCTGGATGTCGCAGCGCACCTCGCGGGGGCGGCGGGAGCCCTTCGCGGTGTGCTGGGGCCGGCGGTGGCGGCACAGGAGGTGGTGCTGGGCCTGGAATGCCTCGCCGAGCTCGACGGTCGTGACGTCCGTGACGATGTCCTGGATCGGCTCTTCGCCCGCTTCTGCGTCGGAAAATAGGGGAGCCCGGTATCGTGCGGCCCCGTTGTCCTGGGAGATCTCTTTGAAGACCTTGTACGTGATGGACCCTCTCGACCGGATCCAGGTCAACGGTGACTCCACCTACATGATGATGCTCGAGAACCAACGACGTGGCTGGCCCGTGTGGATGTGTACGCCGTCCGAGCTGTTCGCAGACCAGGGCATCGGCATGGCTCGGGCGCGCGCCGTCGCGGTGCGGCAGAGCGCCCCTCACTTCGTGCCTTGCTCCGACGAGGTGGTGGAGCTCGGGGCCTTCGATGTGATCTGGATGCGCAAGGATCCACCCTTCGACATGCACTACGTCTTCGCGACCTACCTGCTGGATCTGGTCCCATCGTCGACGCTCGTGCTGAACGATCCCGCAGCGCTCCGCAACTGCAACGAGAAGATGTTCGCCTTGCAGTGGCCTCACCTGGGCCCGCCCACCCTCGTGACGCGGCGCATCGACCAGGCGCGCGACTGGATCCGCTCGGCTCCAGGGCGGGTCGTGCTCAAGCCGTGGGACGGAAACGGGGGGCGGGGTGTCCTGGTAGCCGAGCCGGGTGACCCGAACCTACGCTCCATGCTCGAGATCCTCACCGAAGAGGAGAAGGTGCACATCTTGGTGCAGCACTACATCCCGGAGATCGCCGAGGGCGACAAGCGCATCATCCTCATCGATGGCGAGCCCGTCGGCTGGATGTTGCGTGTGCCCCAGCCCGGCGATCATCGTGGCAATATGCACGTGGGAGCGACCGTGCAGGCCTGTGACCTGTCCGATCGTGACCGAGAGATCTGCGATGCCATCGCCTCGGAGCTGAAGAGTCGCGGCATGCTGTTCGTCGGAATCGACACGATTGGGCCGTACATGACCGAGATCAACGTGACCAGCCCCACCGGCATCCAGGAGATCAACGCGCTTATGGGCCTGCAGCTCGAGCGCGATCTCACCGATGCGGTCGCCGCCTGTCTGGCCGCTCATCGCGGCGAAGCTGCCCCGCAAGGAGCCCGTCCATGAAGCTTCGGATCCCCTCTTCCCTCGCCCTGCGCTCGCTCTGCGTAGCGGGCCTGCTTGGGCTAGCGCTACCCGTTGGTGCCCAGGATGCCGATGCACCTGATGTCGGCGACACTGTGTCGGGCAAGCGCCCGCCGGAGTTGGCCGGAGAGATCGCCGAGACCGAGGCGACTGGCTTCCGCGCGAAGCTCCAGCAGTACGAGGGGCGTGAGTACGACCCCATCGTCTACCACGGGGCCCAGGCCCTCGACCTGACTCCCGAGTTCGTCCATGAGGCGCGGGAGTCCATCGAGCTCATGTACAAGCGGGACTATCCCGGCGCCCAGAAGGCCTTCGCCACTCTCGAGCGGAAGTACAAGGGCTACGGCATCGGCGCAGCAGGCCAGGTGCTTGTCTGGCAGGCCCTGATGATCGAGAACTTCGACTTCCAGTACGAGTCGCAGTACCAGCGCGCCTACCAACGTGCTCGACAAGAGCTGGAGGAAGCGCTCCAGCGGCCTGGCCGCGAGGGGTGGGAGAACTTCCTCTTGGCCGGCATGCTGGGGATCGACTCCATCCATGCGATGCGCCACGAGGAGTACCTGAAGGCCCTGAACCGTGGCTATGAGGCCCTCAAGGCGGTCCGGCTCTGCAAGGAGGCGGCGCCCGACTTCGACGACACCCAGCTCGGGGACGGTCTCTTCAACTACTGGGCGACCGTCATCGCCATGAGCAGCAAGCTCATTCCCGACACCGGCGACAAGCGGCAGCAAGGAATCGAGCAGATGATGCTCGTGGAGCAGCAGGCCGTCTTCCTGGTGCCGCCGGCCACCCTGGGCCTGGCCTTCACCTGGATCGAGGAGGGCAAGTACCGCGAGGCACTCAAGAGCTCGACGAAGCTGAGGGAGAAGTACCCCAACAGCGTCATCAACAACCTCGTGCTGGGCCGTGTGCAGATGTACCTGCGCAACTACAGCGAGGCCGAGAAGATCTACAAGGAAGTGGCGGCCTACGAGACCGACAACATGCGGGTCCACTACTACCTGGGACGGCTGTACTCACGCTGGGGCAAGCGCGAGAAGGCAGACGCCTCCTTCGACGCATACCTCGCGTTCGACCGAGTCAACGACTACGACCGTGCCGTGGCCTACTACTACAAGGGCAACCTGCAGTATCGGCAGAAGAACTGGGCCAAGGCCGAGGAGTACTACAAGATGTCCTGGCGCCTGGCCAAGCTCGAGAAGGCCAAGCGCAAGCTGGAGCGGGTCAAGGACAAGAAGAAGGGAGGCTAGGGCACCGCCTCGGGCGCCCTGCTCCCTCCTGAGCTCAGCTCAGGTGGCCGGCGGAATGACCAGCTTCATGCCGATGCTGAGGGCTTCGGAGTCGCCCAGCAGCGGCTTGTTGGCCTTCTGGATCGTGGGCCAAGCCGAGGACTTGCCGTAGTACTCGCGGGCGATCTTGCCGAGGGTGTCGCCCTTGCCGACCACGTGCGTCTGGGAGCTACCCGTGGCCACGGGGGCCTCGACGACCGGCGCCGACACCACCGGAGCGGCGGGAGGAAGGGCGGTCGAGGCTGGCACCACAACGGTGGTCTTGGTCGTGGTGTCGACAGGAGTGACTGTCACATCGGACGGCGTGGGAGCGATGGGCTCGAGGACCGGCGGCGCGGCTGAACTGGCTGAGGCCGTGGCGATCTCGACGTCGGCCGAGGGCGTGGTGGCCTCAGCGACCGGAGCGACCTCAGAGTCACTTCCGAAGAGCAGACTCACGAGCAACAGGGCGCAGGCAGCGCCGGCGATGAGCGCGGTGGCCGAGGACCAGACGCGTACCCGACCACCGAGGTCGTCGACCTGCTGCTCGAGAGAGGCGTTGTCGCTGCGTAGGCGCTTGGCTTCGCTTCGGAG
>JAERSX010000499.1 GCA_016845285.1 Deltaproteobacteria bacterium
GTGTGGACCACGGCGCGCACGTCGGGGCGCACGTCGTAGCAAGCGAGATGCATGTAGATCTCGCTGGTGGGCTTGCCCTTGCCGCGCAGCATGTTGCCCTTGCGGTCCACCACGATGAGGTCGTCCTCGGTGAGGAAGCCCTTGTGGCAGCCGGCCCGGGTACACAGGACCTCACCGCTTGGCAGCAGCGCGCTCAGGTTGCCGTCCAGCGCCACGAGCAGATTCCGCTCGTAGGTGAGGTGCGCGATCTTGAGCATCTCCTTGCGGAGCTGATGTTCGTTCATGGCGGGATTCTACTCGTCTCGTTCGTGTCGGCGCTCGCGGCCCAGCAGATCGGCCATGGAGGCGACCACGGGCTTGTCTTCATAGAGCATCGCGAAGATCTGATCGGTGATGGGCATCTCCACACCGACCCGGGCTGCCAGCTCGTGGGCGGAGCGGGTGGTGACCACGCCCTCGGCCACCTGGCCCAGCTCGTCGAGGATCTGCTGGAGGGTACGTCCCTGCCCGAGGGCGAGACCCACGCGGCGGTTGCGGCTGAGGTTGCCGGTGCAGGTGAGCACGAGATCGCCCATGCCGGCGAGGCCCATCATGGTGAGCGGGTTGGCGCCACGGGCCACGGCCAAGCGGGAGATCTCGGCCAGCCCGCGGGTGATGAGCGCGGCGCGGGCGTTGAGGCCCAGGCCCATGCCATCGGCGGTGCCACAGGCGATGGCGATGATGTTCTTCAGAGCGCCGCCGAGCTCGGCGCCCACGATGTCTTCGGTGTGGTACACGCGAAAGGGCCCACCGTGGAAGGCATCGGCGACCACGTGGGCGCTGGCCTCGTCACGGGCTGCCACGACCACGGCCGTGGGCTGACCCTCGGCCACCTCCTTGGCGAAGGACGGGCCGGCGAGGAAGCACACCCGCGATCGCAGCACCTCGGGCAACACCTCGAGGAGCACTTCCTCCATGGTCATGAGCGTGCCCTGCTCGATACCCTTGCTGGCGCAACAGACCACGGCCTCGGCGTGGATGTGGGGGCCCGCCTGGACCATGACATCGCGGACTGCCTGGCTGGGGGTGACCTCGACCACCAGAGGCGCGTGGGCGAGCGCCCGAGCGAGGTCGGCGGTCACGTGGAGGTTGTCGGGGAACAGGACCCCCGGGAGATAGCGCGCGTTCTGGCGCGCCTCCTGAGTGGCAGCGGCCCGCTCCGCTCGGTGGTCCCAGAGCCAGGTCTCGTTGCCCGCACGTGCGAGCTGAAGGGCCAGGGCCGTGCCCCAGGAGCCCGAACCCAACACCGCTACTTTTCCAGCCTGCAGCCCGCTCATCGCCACCCTCGAAGTCTGGGAGCTGCCGCTAACCGGCCTCGTCCCACTCCTCGAAGAAGTCGACACGCCGACGATCCGTGCTGGCACGGCGGGCTCGGGGCCGGGCCCACTCGCGGAGCTGCTTCAGCCGCTCGTCCATAGTGACGGCCAGCGGGATCATCTCACGGGCGACGTCGAGCACATCCTCGCTGTCTACCTCGCGGTTGTCGGCGAAGGCCTGGAAGAGTCCGGCGACGACGACCTGCTCCAGCTCCGCTCCGCTGAAGCGGTCGGTCTCCTCGGCGACCACGGTCAGATCGAACTCCTCGGGGTCGCGACCACGGCGGGTCAGATGGATCTCGAGGATCTGCAGTCGCTCGTGGACGTTGGGGAGGTCCACGAAGAAGATCTCGTCGAAGCGACCCTTCCGCAAGAGCTCCGGGGGGAGCGCCTTGACCTCGTTGGCCGTGGACACCACGAAGACCGGCTTGGTCTTCTCCTGCATCCAGGTGAGGAAGTAGCCGAAGGCCTCGCCAGCGGCCCCCTCGGTGGCGGTGAAGCCCTTCTCGATCTCGTCGATCCAGAGCACGGCGGGGGACAGGCTCTCGGCGATGCGCACGGTCTCTCGCAGGCCGTCTTCCCGTCGCCCGGCCTTCTGGAAGAGCGCAGCGACATCGAGGCGCAACAGCGGGAGCTGCCAGAGGTCGGCGACGGCCTTGGCCATGAGCGACTTGCCACAGCCCTGGACACCCAGCATGAAGAGACCTCGCGGCTCGGGCAGCCCATAGGCGCGAGCCTGGGGCGTGAACGCGAGGGCGCGCTGCTCGAGCCAGCGCTTGAGCGCATCCATTCCACCCACCTCGGTGATCGAGCCACCGGTGTCCCAGAACTCGAGGTGGGGGCTCCGTCGGATGGCCTGACGTTTCTCTTCGACGAGCGCCGCCAGGTCCGCCTCCTGGAAGCCTCCACCCCCGATGACGATGCGGGCGAAGAGACGCTTGATCTCGTTCTCGGTGAGGCCCAGCGCTCCCTTGACGAAGCGGTCGAAGCGAGCGCCGGGGATGTCGATGCGCTGTGCCTTCAGCAACACGGTGAGCAGACGGCCCACCTCGTCACGATCAGGGAGTGGCACATCCAGGGTGATGGCCAGCTTCTCGAGCTCCTCCGGTACGCCGGCGACACTGCCCACCAGGATCAGGGCCTGCCTCCTGGAGCCGACCCGCTCGCCCAGGTCACGCAGCCTGCGCACGACCCTGGGATCGTCGAGGTGGGGGTGTGCATCGAGCAGCACGAAGAGGCCGGAGGCACTGTCGGCGCCGATGCGATCGAGGGCGCTCTCCAGGGCTGCAGTGCCCTCCACCGGCGTCTTGCCGAGCAGGCCGAGCCCGCTCACGGCGCTCCAGGTCCAGACCGGCAGCTTGTCGGCCTCGCCCAGACGCCCGAGGGCCCGGAGCACCCGCGCCTCCTCGTGGCTGACCAGCTGGATCAAGGGGTAGCGCGCACGCAGGAGCAGCTTGAGACGGGCGACGAGTTCGCGCATGACCGCAGGGTAGCAAGCGGACCCCGAACTGGCATGGGGCTCCGGCCCATGTCTCGTCGAGACAGCCTGCCTGCGAGGGCCGCAAATTCACCGTTGACAGGTCAATATCCATATTGAGGCTATTCCTTATGGTCCGCGTTCCGATCCCTCCAACGA
>JAERSX010000500.1 GCA_016845285.1 Deltaproteobacteria bacterium
GTCCAAGACGTGCAAGCAGCTCTCGAAGGCCTCCTGACTATCGTGGCCTCCGTCGTAGCTGAAGACCCACTCGGCGGTCTCCTGGGGAATGCGACGCATGGGTGTTCCGGGGGCCGGTGGGGTCATGGCATCTCTGGTTCGTGGACGTCTTGTGGAGGGATGCCGCGCCATGAGCATGGGTGACAGGTGCCCGCTGGCGCCTCGGCCGGACCAGCCACCGCGAGCGCGGCGGTCCTGTCCATTGGGTTTCGGTATGCTGGCCACCGCACACCCACCTTCAGCTCGGGAGCAGCCTTGAGTCGACTCTTTTGGTTCGGCAGCATGATCGCCCCACTCCTCGCCGCCCTGGTGATGATGGTGGTCGTGGCCATCTCGGCCATGACGGCCCCTGACTCGGCAGAGCTTCCCACCATGATGATCGGTGGCTTCGTCATGGGCGGCCTGTCGATCATCTGGTACGCCTTGGCCAACATGATGGCCTTGTACCGGGTCCTCACCGACCCCGGCAACGAACACAAGATGGTCTGGGCACTTGTCTGGGTCTTCGCCAATCTCATCATGCACGTCGCGTTCGTCTACCTCTACGTCATGAAGGGGGGCCCAGCGGAGGACCTCGGCTGATCCGAGCCTCGGGCAGCAGCAGCGGGTGTCCGCGCTTGCCTCCGGACTGGCCGACCGGGCCACGCGACGCCCCTGAGGCGCGACATGCGCAGGCTCAGGCTGTGGGCGGGCCTCGAAGAGCGTCATGGCGACCTTGCGCCACACCTCGAAGGGAGCAGCCATCACGCGCCTCTCTCGCTATCCTACGCTTGGCTACCGAATAAGCAGGCCCATGAAGTCCCAGCAGGATCCGAGTGGTGACCCACCATTCCACCCGAAGACCGCCGCGTCCATCCGCGGTGGCCTCCCTCGCTGGATCCCCGATCTGGTCAGTGCCTTCGACATGGTCTCTCGCCCGGGCCACCTCTTCACCGGGGGAGCCGCTCTCGATCCCCTGGTCTTCCGCTTTCGGGTGGCCTGGGAGCACTGGTTCATCTTTCGCGGAGAAGCTGCCCACGAGCAGTTCTTCCAGCTCCGACCCGACGACGTCGACCCTTTCTTCTTCAGGATGCGGATGCCCACCCTGCGCCTTCCGGGGGTCAGCCCGCCCCCCGACATGACGCGCAGCACCATGGGTACGCGGCTCAACCTGATGGCGGTGTTTCGCGAGCAGGGGCTCCAGTCGCTCGTCGACGTCTTCCTCGATGAAGCCCGCGTGGCCACCGCCCGGACCTTCCATCAGCCCGAGGGCCAGATCCCCGACTTCTTCGACTTCTGCCTGCGCACCTGCATCCGTGGGAGCTCCCGCGCGCTGCTGGGCGACGCGCTCTTCGAGGCACTGCCCGACGAATACACCGACTGGTACGTCGACATCGAGGGAGACCTGACGATCTCCCGGCTGATGGTGCCCTGGTGGCCCTCCTTCGCGAGGACGCCGGGCAACGGAGCCGCGGCGCTGGTCGATGCCCTCAGGGGCCTCATCGAGGACCGGCGGCGACTCCCACCCGAGCGCGCCCCTCGAGATCTGCTCCAGCACTACCTGACGCGGCGGGTCATCGACGGGCAGGAGCTCCTGCTGACCGACGACGAGATCATCTGGACGCTGAACTCCGTGGAGTGGGCGGCTCACCACTACCCGGCCGTCCACGCCTTCTGGGGGATGATCGACCTGCTCTCGAACCCGGACGTCTTGCACGCCGTCATGCAGGAGCAGTCGCGCTTCGATGACGTCAACGGGGAGACCGTGGGCGAGATGAGCCTCCTCAACGGGTGCGTCCTGGAGAGCCTGAGGCGCCACCCGCTGGTCGCGCTCCCTCGGCTGGTGAAGCGTGAGCTCACGTTCTGCGGGGTCGACCTGCCCCCTCGGTCGGTCCTGGCGATCTCGCCCTACCTCTGTCATCACGATGAGTCTCTCTACCCGAGCCCCCATCGCTTCCGCCCAGCGCGTTGGAAGGCCCCCGGCGTACACCCATCTCCCCTGCACTTCATCCCTGGCGGCGGCGGCCAGTGGGGATGCATCGGCATGCGGCTGACCACGTCCTGGCTCACCGGTCTCTGGGCGCTCCTCCTGCGACAGTACGAGCTCGCCTTCGTGGGTGAGGCGCCTCGGCTCGACCTCACCGCGATGCTCATGCCTCCAGCGGACAAGACCGCCTTCACATACCGCCTCCGCTCGGGCGACGGTCTCGGCACCTGACGGGCAAGCAGGGGCTTTGGCCGCTCGACCATCTCTCTGCTGAGCGCTGAGCTCGAGCCAGGCCTGTTCGCGACCCCTTCGATTGTGTGCGAGCGGGTCGACGAGACCTACTTGGAGCCTCCGAGCTCGGCCACCTTCTCGCCATCGATGGTCATCACCTGGGTCCACACGGAGTGATCACCGCTGCTGTCGATGACCACCTCGAGGGTGCCGTCACCGTTGGCATCGGTGAATCCGGAGATCTCGCTGTGGACGTAGGTTCCGGGCTTGCCCATCGTGAACTCGTCGTAGTTGCTCGTCCCGGTCCACTCGGTCAACAGGATGGTCTTCACCTCGTCTCCGACCACCCGTCGGAGCCCGACATAGGACCAGACGGCGACCTCGGTGGCATCTCCCTCGGGCTCCGGCAACGCCTCGACCCCACGCACATTGGCCGCGAAGAGCACCTCATCGACGCCGTCCCCTTCGAGATCGATCTTCAGCAGCTGGATCAGCCCCGGATCGCTCTTGCCGACCGCCTCGCCCACCGACTTGGTGTAGTTGGCGTTGGGCAGTGACATCTCGCTGATGGTCTTGCCGGTGGACACGGCGGTCTTGGGCTCGGTCTTGGAGAAGTACCGCTCGTAGCGGCTGGTGGTGAGCTTCTCCATGGCGAAGCTTCCCTGACCGGTGTGGAGGGTCACCGCACCCGTCTTGGCTGGGGCGACCGTGACGGTCTCGGCCTCTTCTGGGCACTTGGCCTCGCAGGCTCCTCCGTCGCACGTCTTGACCCAGCCGCCGTCGCCCTTGCACACGAGGGCTTCCCAGCGGTCGGTGGCACCGTCGGGCTCAGAGGGCCAGGCCGTCACCACGGTCCGCGGAGTGGCGGCCTCTGCCGAAACAGCCGCGGCGGGTGCGGCGGCGGGTGCCGCCTCCCCTTGGGGACTCGGGGTCTCCGGTGTGTCGCTCTCCCCACAGCCGAACATCAGGGTGGTCAGGGACAGGAAGAGAATCGAAGACTGAGCCATTGGGCACCTCGGTGAGCACGGCGTGATTGGGTGGCGGAGCGCCAGCACACCTGCTCGGGAGGCGCGCGTAACTGGTTCTCCGTGTCGGCTTGAGCATCTCGAGAGCCGAGGTGCCACCGAGACAACAACGTGTGAGCCCCGAGTACGTCGACCCACTCGCCTATTTGTCAGCAGTCGCCACGGTCGCGATGTTCCAGACGCAGGTGCCGCTCGAGCCCTGACAGCCTTCCTCGAATTCACCGATGATGGCGTCATCACCGCGCTCGAAACCCAAGACGGGACCGTGTGACTCGCCGGGGTAGTCACCTTCGATGAGGGTGAAGCCCTGGCTCGTGATCTCCTCGGTCCACTTGGCCATGACCTCGCTGGCGGGGTGTGGGTAGTAGATGACCTGCACCCGAGACTCGCCCTCTCCGTGGTTGAAGAGGTGCTTGGCGGACCCCGTGATGGTGACCGGTTCTCCGGCGCTCGGCGTGAAGCGGAGCTTGCCGAGCTCGGCCATGGGCTTCGAGGGGAGCGAGGCCACGTCACAGACGCTGGGCTCCACGCAGCCCGTCATGTAGATCGATCCGTCACAGGTCCCTTGTTCGCGGGAAAAGCGGGCCAAGCCAGCTCCGGCTGCATCGGAGTGGTGGCAGCAGCAGTCCTCGGCCACTGCAGGCTCTGCCTCGGCAGGCGCGGCCTCAGCAGGCTCTGCAGGAGCATCCGCCGGAGCTGGCGCCGCCTCTGGCTCGGGGCTCGGGGTCTCCGGTGTGTCGCTCTCCCCGCAGCCGAGCATCACGGTGGTCAGGGCCAGGAAGAAAAAAGAAGACTGAGCCATGGGGAACCTCGGTGGGGTCGGCGTGATTGGGTGGTGGAGCGCCAGCACACCTGCCCGGGAGACGCTGCTAACGCATCTCCGACGTTCACCCCCTGGATCGATGAACCTCTCGGACAGAGATCCAGCACCCTCGCCTCGTCCACGATCCGACCGCCGACAACGTGCATGTGGCAGCAAGCCACCGGATGAGGACGCTTCGTCGTCGCGCTCTGTTGCCATGAGCGGCTCACCACGGGTCTACGCATAGGCGAGGCCGGAATGAGCTTGACCATGAACACGTGTGGGAACTGCTGCAACCCGACAGACTCGGTCGGGCTGCGACGCCCCAGCAGGAGAGGGGCTGCGGTGTCCCTGGCCATCTCCCTCCTCGCGCTCGGAGGCTGTTCTGACCAGCTCGAAGCCCCCATCGACCTGCTCTTCGAGGGAGACTCCGATGTCGAGCTCTGGGACACATCGGGCTACCCGGACTCCCACAACGTGGGTGTCGGTGGCGCCGTCTGTGCAGACGTCCTCGACACCATCGACGACACCCTGCAGACCTACCAGCCGAGCGTCGTCGTCCTGGTCTGCGGAGAGAATGACCTGTGGGGCCAAGACGTCAGCGACACCTTCGACGACGTCTCTGCGGTGTTCGAACGCATCCAAGCCAGTGGGGCCACGACCTACTACATGGGCACCAAGCCCGAGCCCTCCACCACGTCTCTCCATGATGAATACAGGGCCTACGACACGCGCATCAGCGAGCATGCTGCACGCCTGGCCTCAGATGGAGACACGCCCCTCGTCATGATCGATGTGTACCGTGGGTTTCAAGCCGAGGGCAACCCAGACAGCCTGTACCAGAGCGACGAACTGCACCTGTCCGAAGAAGGGTACGCCCTCTGGGACTCGTGGCTCACGACGGCCCTCGATGACGACACCTGCATCATGTGGGAGAGCGGCGAGTGCGTCCGCACAGGGACGCCCTGATGTTCACCCAATGAACAAGACGCGGCGAGTGGCCCCTCACTCGACGCCGCAGCCGTCTGCCGCCTCGAGCAGCTCGTCGATGCGGCAGATCTCGGCCAGTCCGAAGAGGCCTGCAGGCGTCTGTCGTCCGGCCAGCACCTGGACCGCCGCCACCACACCGGTCGCCGTCGCCTCCTGGCCATCGGCGAAGGTCAGCCCTCGGCTTCGCTCTGTGGGAAGACCTCGATCCGCGACGGCCACCAGCTGCAGCCGCGACTCCACCCCGCGCAACAGCCAGGCCCGCAGCAGGGCGAGCTGCCACGCGATCAGCCGAACGAGGGGGCGCCGCAGGGCAGCGAGCGGCCAGAGGCACCAGGCCAGCACGGTGAAGTTGAGCCGCATCACTCCGGGCACGAGCGCCATGTAGGCACCGACGGTCTCCACCTTCGTCGCGCGCTGCACCAGGAC